>DASWMA010000345.1:0-8836 GCA_036399995.1 Longimicrobium sp.
GATCCTGCCGACGCGGCACCAACCATCCACCGCGCCGACCAGCCTCGCGCAGTTTGCGAGGCTTCGTGCCGTTCTAGCTTGCGGCTTCAGCCGCCCGGTGCGATCCCCCGCTCGCCGCGCCGACGCTGCGGCATGCACCGACCAGTCTCGCGCGGTTTGCGAGGCTTTGTCACCGGTCGCCGTTGCCGGCCGCCGTCGTTCGCCACGGTTCGCCGCCATTCGCCGCCGGTTGAAACCGGCGGCTGGAACTTCGGGAAGTCCGCCTTGCGGACTGCGGCGTCGCCGGTCGTGCTTCATCGCCGGCATCGTGCCGCGACCAGTCTCGCGCGGTTTGCGAGGCTTCGTGCCGTTCTAGCTTGCGGCTGCAGCCGCCCGGTGCGATCCCTCGCCCGCCGCGCCGACGCTGCGGCATGCACCGACCAGCCTCGCGCGGTTTGCGAGGCTTCGTGCCGTTCTAGCCTGCGGCTTCAGCCGCCAGCCCGGCGCTCAGCCGGCCCGCCCCCGCTTCGTCCACAGCACCACCGCGCCGCAGCCGTTCGACGTCGTGCGGTACTTCCCCGGCGTTTCCGCGGCGCCGCGGTACACCTCGATGGCGACCACCTCGCTCACCGGCAGCGTGCTCAGGGCCTCGGCGCCCACGGGCATGTCGTCCATGTAGATCTCCAGCCAGCAGTTCGGAGGGCCCAGGATGGTGGTGCTCCCCCGCGTGGTGGCGAGCCGATACAGCTCGTCGATCTCCATGGAGCTTCGCGACGAGCCTTCGCCCGGGCCCGAACCCGAGAGGTCGCGCACCACGCGCACGCCGGGCACGCGGCGGAAGGCGTCGAGCAGCCGCGCCCCCGGGTGCCGCGCGATGTCGCGCCCGGTCAGGAACACCCCGATGCCCGTCCGCTGGCGGTCGTAGAAGCCGGCGTCGCGCAGCGCCGCCTGGGTGGCGGTGGCGGTCGCCTCCACCCCGCGCAGCCGCACCGGCGCCACCGCCAGCGCCACGTCGATCCCCAGGGTGTCGGTGGCGGGCAGGTTCAGGCTGAAGCGCTCGGTGCCGTAGCCCAGCTTGCGCACCTCGAACAGCGCCGGCCCCTCGGGCACGCGCAGGCGCGCCACGCCGTCGCTGCCGGCGGTGGCCACGCGGCGCGTACCCATCACCTCCACCTGCGCGCCGGCCACCGGCTCGCCGCCGTCTTCCGCGCGGATGGTGAGCGAGACCTCCACGCTGCCCTGCGCGGCCGCGGGGCCGGCAGCGGCGAGAAGGGCGAGCAATGCCAGGGTGAGGGATCGGAGGCGAGTCATCGGCTGCACCATGAAAGGCGTTTGGATCGGGGTCGGCCGGGCCGCGGTCAGCCCGCGGCGAACGCCTTCAGCACCTCGCGCGCGACCAGCGACTTGTGCACCTCGTCGGGGCCGTCGTAGATGCGGGCGCCGCGCTCGTGGCGATACCAGAAGGAGAGGAGCAGGTCGTCCGTCATCCCCAGCGCGCCGTGCACCTGGATGGCCCGGTCCAGCACCCGCTGCAGGACCCCGGCCACGTAGAACTTGATGGTGCTGATCTCCACCCGCGCCGCCCGCGCCCCCACGGCGTCGATGCGCCCCGCCGCGTTCAGCGTCAGCAGCCGCGCGGCGTCGATCTCGGCGCGGCACTCGGCGATCCAGTGCTGCACCGCCTGCTTCTCGCCCAGCGCCTCGCCCGGGGAGAGCTGGCGATCGACCGCGCGGCGGCACATCAGCTCGAAGGCGCGCTCGCACACGCCGATCCAGCGCATGCAGTGGTGGATGCGCCCCGGCCCCAGCCGCTCCTGGGCCAGCAGGAACCCCGCCCCCTCGGGGCCGATGCGGTTCTCCACCGGCACGCGGCACCCCTCGTAGCGGATCTCGGCGTGGGTGAAGTAGTCCTCCCCCGCCTCGCCCATCACCGGGATGTTGCGCACCAGCCGGAAGCCGGGGGCGTCGGTGGGGACGATGATCATGCTGGCGCGCTCGTGCGCCTTCGGCGCATCCGGATCGGTCACCGCCATCACGATGGCGAACGCCGCCCCGTCGGCCGCCGAGGTGAACCACTTGTGGCCGTCGATCACGTAGTCGCCGCCCTCGCGCCGCGCCGTGGTGGACAGCCACACGGGGTTGGAGCCGGCGTGCCCGGGCTCGGTCATGCTGAAGCAGCTGCGGACGTCACCGCGCGCCAGCGGCTTCAGCCAGCGGCGCTGCTGTTCGGCGGAGCCATGGGCGTGCAGCAGCTCCATGTTCCCCACGTCGGGCGCCTGGCAGTTGAGCGCCAGGTGGCCCAGCGGCGAGCGGCCCAGCTCCTCGCTCACCCGCGCGAACCGGGCCAGCGGCAGCCCCAGCCCGCCCAGCTCGCGCGGCAGGTGCGGTGCCCAGATCCCCAGCTCCTTCGCCCGCCGGCGCGCCGCGGCCACGCCGGGGAGGAGCGCGCGGAACGGCTCGCCGCCCAGGCGCGTCTCCAGCGGCCCCAGCTCGTCGCGCACGAAGGCGCGGATGCGGCCCAGCAGATCGTGCAGCTCGGGGGATGGGTCGGCGATCATCGCGAAGGCAGGGTGGGCACGGAGGGAGACCCGACGCGAAAGGTGGCGCGCGGCGCCGAATCGGGCAAGCATGGAATCGCAGCGGATCCGGATTTTCGGTCGCTGGATCAGCACTGGGAATGGGTCACACGGAGCAGCGGAGAAGAACGGAGGAAACGGAGAACTTCGGCGTGGTTCCTCCGGTTCCTCCGTTGTACTCCGTTCCTTCCTGTGACCCCCTTGGCGATGCCGGTTCACCCACTCAGCCGTCCGGCTCGAGGCTGGCGAGAAAGCCCTCCAGCGCGGCGACCACGAGCTCCGGCTCCTCCACCGACGAGGTGTGGCCGGCGCCGGGGATCACCACCAGCCGCGAGCCGGGGATCGCCGCGTGGATGCGCTCGGCCGTCGCGGAGACCGTCGCCACGTCCTGGTCGCCCACCATCACCAGCGTGGGGCAGGTGATGCGGGGCAGCTCGCCGTGCATCGGCTTGCGGTCGATCACGCCGCCCAGCGCGCGCAGCACGCCGACCGGGTCGTTCTCCATCCCCCGCGCCTGCCACAGGCGCCGCTCCGCGTCGCGCGCCGGGTCTTCCAGGAAGGTCCGGCCGAACATGATCCGCATCACCCGCGGCATCACCAGCCGCATCCCCCGTTTGCCCAGCAGGCGGACGACGGCGCCCAGCAACCGGTACTTCAGCACGTTCGGCTCGGGGTCGGCCGAGGTCTCCATCAGCACCAGCGAGCGGATCAGCTCCGGGCGGCGCGCGGCCAGCCGCATCCCGATGAAGCCCCCCATCGACAGCCCCACGAAGTGGCAGGGCGCGCACCCCAGCGCGCCGATCAGCGCGGCCGCGTCGTCGGCGAGGGTGTCCATGTCGTAGCCGCCGGCCGTGACCTCGCTGCGCCCCTGGCCGCGGAAGTCGAAGGTGACGCAGCGGTAGCGGTCGCGCAGCGCGCCCACCTGCGCCTCGAACATCCGCCCGTCCCACAGCAGCCCGTGGGCGAAGACGATGGTCTCGGGTCCGGCGCCGTGGTCTTCGTACCACAGCGTGGCGCCGTTCACCTCTAACGTCGGCATGGCGGGATCGGGAGGGGATGGGGCGGAAGAGTCGAGACGCCGGGGGACGATGCAATCTCGCGGCGCGATGCGCGGTTCGAAAGCGGATCGTCGCCGCTTCAAACCATCCGGGGCATTCTCCTGTCCAAACCTGCACACCGCGGCGACGGCGCGCGGACGATCACGCCGACCGGCAACCCTCTGCAAGGATATTCCGCATGCGCACCCTCCGACTGCTCACCGTTCTGCCGCTGGCCGCGGCCGTCCTTCTACCCGCCGCCGCCGCCGCCGCGCAGGACCGCGACCGTGACCGCGACGGCGACTGGGTCGGCCGCTGCGAGCGGTGGAACGGCGACAGCGACCGCGAGAACTTCTGCGAAGAGCGCGTGGTGCGCATCGCCACGCCGCGGCTGCTGGAGGTGGACGGGCACCAGAACGGCGGCGTGTCGGTGCGCGCGTGGGACGGCAGCGGCGTGGAGGTGCGCGAACGCATCCAGGCGTGGGCGCCCTCGCGCGGCGAGGCGCAGCAGCTCGCGCGGCAGGTGCGCGTGACCACCGACGGCGGCCGCATCCGCTCCGACGGGCCCGAGACCGGGCGCGGCCGCGGCTACAGCGTCAGCTACCTGATCCTGGTGCCGCGGCGGATGGACCTGAACGTGGAGACGCGCAACGGGCCGGTGGGGGTAGAGGGCGTGACGGGGCGCATGCAGCTGACCGCGGTGAACGGCCCCGTGAGCCTGCGCGACGTGGGCGGCGACGTGCGCGCCCGCGCGCAGAACGGACCCCTGTCCGTGTCGCTGACGGGGACTCGCTGGAACGGCGCCGGCCTCGACGCCGAGACCACCAACGGCCCCGTGACGCTCACCCTGCCCAGCGGCTATGCCGCCACGCTCACCACGGGCACCGTGAACGGCCCGATGAACGTGGACTTCCCCGTGACGGTGCAGGGCCGCTTCCCGCGCCAGTTCACCACCGAGCTGGGCGGCGGCGGCGCCCCCATCCGCGTGGTCACCACCAACGGCCCCGTGAACGTGCGCCGGCGGTAGTATCCGGGGAGACCCACACCAGAAAGCCGAACGGGCGGGACGCACCCAGCGTCCCGCTCGTTGGCCTTTCCGCACCCTCTCATACGATGTTGCCGGAAATCGTTCCGGTTCCAGGACCGAAGATCTCACGCAGAGCAGCAGAGAAGCAGAGGAGATTGGTTGTTCTCTGCTTCTCTGCTGCTCTGCGTGAGACATGTCCTTCGGGATCTTCATTCCGGAACGAGGCTCTGCAACGCGGTACCCACCCTCCGTACCTCCGCACCCCCCGGCGAGCGCTTCACCACGCGATCCCGGCATTTCGCCGCATCTGCGCCAGATCTCCCACCTGACGGACGTTTTCCCCGCGAACGGAAGAACGGCATTTCACCCACCCGGATCGCGGACCGACGATGAGGAAGACATTCGCAACCCTGCTCGGCACGGCGGCGATGGGCGCGTTGCTGGCGGCCTGCAGCAACGACACGCTGGCCGCGGGCGCCGACGACTGCGACGATGCGCTGGCCCCCATGGCGCAGGAATTCGACACCGGCCTGACCGAGCGTGGAATCAGCGGCGGCTTCGTGCTGGTGATGAAGGGCGACCAGGTGGTGTGCAACCACCGCTTCGGGAGCAGCCACGCACAGAGCCACGTGCCGATCGCCTCGGCCTCCAAGTGGCTCACGGCCATCACGGTGCTCACGCTGGTGGACGAGGGGAAGCTGTCG
The DNA here is from genome assembly GCA_036399995.1 of Longimicrobium sp. Taxonomy (GTDB): domain Bacteria; phylum Gemmatimonadota; class Gemmatimonadetes; order Longimicrobiales; family Longimicrobiaceae; genus Longimicrobium. The sequence goes on from DASWMA010000345.1 coordinate 5,324, forward strand.
CTCGACGAGCCGATCTCGGCCAAGCTCCCCGAGTTCCAGGGCGAGGCCGCCGGCATCACCCTGCGCCACCTGCTCTCGCACACCTCGGGGCTCCCGTCCAACCAGATGTGCCTGGGCGACCGCCGGGGCTCGCTGAAGGAGTGCACCACCGACATCTCCTTCAGCACCCTGGCCGGTGCGCCGGGCGCGGAGTTCCGATACGGGAGCGCGTCGTTCCAGGTGGCGGGGCGGCTCGCCGAGATCGCCGCGGGCGAAAGCTGGAACGAGCTCTTCGAGCACCGCATCAGCGGCCCGCTGGGCGCGCCCTTCACCGGCTGGTTCGGCACCAACCCGATCCTCGCGGCTGGCGGCTGGTCGAGCGGCGAAGAGTTCGCGCGGGTGCTGCGGATGGTGGCCAACGGCGGCACCTGGAACGGCCGGCGCATCCTTTCGGACAGCGCCATCGCGTGGATGGGGCGCAACAGCTCGGGCGCCGCGGCCATGGTGGCCACGCCGCGCAACGACGCGCACGGCTACGGCCTGGGCGTGTGGCGCGACGCGGTGGACGCCGGCGGCGTGGCCACGCAGATCAGCAGCCCCGGCGCCTCCGGCTTCTATCCCTGGGTCGACATGAAGCGCAACCTGGTCGGCATCGTCTGGGTCCGCTCGCACGGCCCCGACGACGGCTACTGGTTCAGCGCCACGCAGCGGGTGCAGGCGAAGGTGCGGCAGGCGTACGACGCGGGGCAGCTGTGAGTGCTGGGTGCGGAGTGCAAAGTGCGGAGTGCGGAGTGCGGAGTGCAAAGTGCGAAGTGCGGAGTGCGGAGTGCGGAGTGCGAAGTGCGAAGTGCGAAGTGCGAAGTGCTCCGCGCCGGCGTCGGGAATATCCACGGCGCTTCGCGCGACCGGAGGGGATGAAAGAAGCCGCGACGCCGGGTCCTCGATCGTTGAAGCCTCGCGCAGCTTGCGAGGCTTCTCGTCGTTGTTGCTGCGGCTTCAGCCGCCGGTGGCCCCCCCCCCGAAACATGAACATTCGCTCCTTGCCGTCATCCGCATTATCTTTCCTCTGATCCCCAACAAGTTTTCACCGCACCCGCCGCGGCCGCACCCCGGGCCGTCCTGCGTTGACCGACATCGCCGCGTCCGCCAACCGACCGCACGCCGCCCCCGCCTTCCACTCGCTGGACGGCGCGGGGCTCGACCGCTTCCTGCTGCGCACCCGCGCGGGCGCCGTCATCCCCCTCGACGTGGACCTGGGGGCGCAGCTCACCCAGATCCTCGAGCGAGCGCGGGCGCTGGTGCCGGCACGCTCCGGCTCGATCCTCCTCGACGACCCGCTGCGCAAGGTGGGCGACCGCACGCAGAACGACCTGTGGTTCGTCACCGCCTTCGGCCCCGCGGGCGACCAGCTCCCGGGCACGCGCCTCCCCGCCGGCCAGGGGATCGCGGGGAAGGTCTACGCGTCGGGGCGCCCGCACCTGGCCGCCGACGCCGCCGCCGACCCCAGCTTCTCGCCCGAGGTGGACCGGGCCACGGGGCACCGGACGCACTCGGTGGTCGCCGCGCCCATCGCCATCGGCAGCACCGTGTGCGGGGTGATCGAGCTGGTCGACCGGCTGCAGGGCGACCGCTTCGACGAGCGCGACCTGGCGCTGCTCGAGATCTTCGCCGGCTACACCTCGTCCACGCTGCAGAACGCGCTCGACGCCAAGCGCGCCGCCGAGCTGGCCCGCCGCGACGACCTGACGGGGCTCTCCAACGACCGCTGGCTGCACCACCGCCTGGTGGAGATGATCGCCGAGGCCAACGCCGCCGGACAGCCGCTGGCGCTGATCTTCTTCGATCTCGACCGCTTCAAGAGCGTCAACGACACCCACGGCCACCTGGCCGGCAGCCAGGTGCTGCGCGAGATCGGCTTTTTGATGCGCCGGCTCGACGCCCACCCCGACGCGCTGCAGGCCCGCTACGGCGGAGACGAGTTCGTGGTGTGCCTCCCCGCCACGGCGCTGCGCCAGGGCGAGCTCGCCGCGCACGAGATCCGCGCCGCCATCGAGCAGACCGTGTTCATCGACCAGGACTACGGCGACGCCATGCCGGCGCTGCACCTGGCCGGCAGCGTCACCGCCTCGCTGGGCGTGGCCGAGTACGACCCCGCCGCCACCTCGGCCCCGCCCCACGCCGCCGCCCGCGCCCTGCTGCAGCGCGCCGACACGGCCATGTACGCCGCCAAGGCCGCCGGCCGCAACCGCGTCGTCGTCGCCGACAACGGCTGAAACGGCCGAAGGCCTGGGCGTGTCCCTCCGCTGCGCTCCGGGCCGGGCTGCGCGCGCCGTAGGCAACGATACCGCCGTTGCCAACGGCGCCGGGCCCCCGCCGCGCCAGGCATCGGCCGGTCCCGCCACGCCGGCGGGGGCGCGCCGGGTTCCCGGCCCTCCGGGCGCGCATCCCTCACGCACCGTCACGACCCGGCCCCTTCGCACATTGATATCGCGCCAGCGACAAGCGTTCCCCCTTCTCCATCCTGACCTCCAGCAGACATGAAGCCTTTCCTCCGCACCTGCGCCGCCGCGTCGGTGGCCATGCTGGCGCTCGGCGCCTGCAAATCGTGGCAGCCGCACGCGTCGCTCACGCCAGCCACCCCGCTCAACGGCGACGCGCGCGTGACCCGCACCGACCACAGCGTGATCGTCCTCCGCACCCCGTCGATCGTGGGCGACAGCGTGGCCGGCAACGTCGGGATCGCCGAACGGGTCGCCATCCCGCTCTCCGACGTCCGGACCGTGAAAACCCGCCGCACCGATGCCAGCCTGACGTTCCTGGCCCTCGGCGCCGCCGCCCTCGCCGCCGCCGCGATCCGCTCCGCCACCACCTCGCGCGTGGTGTACTGAGCTGAAACCGGGCAGCCGGCACCCACCCGTGTCGGCCACCCTCCTGCCGCGCCGCGATCGCACCGCCGGTTGAAACCGGCGGCTGGAACCCCGGGAAGTCCGCCTTCGCGGACTGCACGCCGCGATCGCGCGGCCGTGACCAGCCACGATGCCAGCCTCCGTGCACCCAAGCCTCGCCCCGCACCGAAGCCAGTAGTCCGCGCAGGCGGACTTCGTGTAGTCGTTGCCGCGGTTTCAACCGCCCGGCTACCCGAGGCCACCCCCATCCCCGCAGTTCCGGCACGGTACCGACGCAAACACCCCCTCCCCCCGGCAGTTTTGGGGGGGAGGGGGTGGCGAGCCTCGGCGAGCCGGGGGTGGGGGCCTCGCGGCGAGCCGCAGAGTCTCGGTCAGACTCCTGCGCTCCCGCCGAAACCACCCGACACGCCAAACGCCCGCCTCGATCATGCGATCGAGACGGGCGTTTGAAGATAAGGCCGGCGGCGCCGTACTCTCCCACCGGGTGGCCCCGGCAGTACCATCCGCGCAGCGGGTTTTCACTTCCGAGTTCGGGATGGGATCGGGTGGATCCCCCGCGCCATAGCCACCGGCCAAACAGGACCGGGATCGGGAAGCTGGTCAAGGGCTTCGAAGAGCAGGACGCGCG
>DASWMA010000346.1:0-1806 GCA_036399995.1 Longimicrobium sp.
TGCCGGCACCATGGAACCGCTGCGTGGCGCGCGCGTGGCGATCACGCCGCGCGAGGGCGGGGCCGCGCCGCTGCCGGCGGTGTGGGTGCTGACCGACTCGCTGGGGCGCTACCAGGCCGTGTCGCTCCCCCCCGCGCTGTACGCGGTGCGCGCCGAGGTGGTGGGCTACCGCTCGGGCACCATCCTGGTGCGGGTGGAGCCGCGCACCTTCGCGCGGCTCTCGGTGGGGCTGCAGGTGGAGCCGATCGCGCTGGAGCCGATCCGCGTGGTGGCCGAGCCGCGCGAGCTGTTCGGCGGCGGCGGCGGCGGCCGCCCGGCCGGCGCGCTGCGCGACTCGGTGCGCCTGGCCGCCGAGCGGCACCGGCAGCGCGCCTACCTGAGCACCGACGCAGTGGTGGTGACGCAGGTGGACGTGGAAGAGGCGGTGTCGCTGGGCGACATGGACGTGCTGCGGGCGCTGCAGCGCCGCTCGGGCGTGGCCACCCGCGACGACTACAGCGCCGAGCTGTGGACGCGCGGCGCCAGCTGGGACCTGACCAGCGTGCAAATGGACGGGGTGCCGCTGTTCAACCCCACGCACGCGGTGGGGGCGTTCTCGTCGCTCAGCACCGACGCGCTGGGCGAGACCGCCTTCCACCCGGGGATCCAGCCGCTGCAGGCGGTGAACGGCGCGGCGGGGCTGCTGGAGCTGCGCACCCGCTCGGGGTTCGCCAGCCCGCGCGCGCTGCACTCGGCCGACCTGGGGCTGATCAGCGCCCGCGCGGCCACCAGCGGGCAGACGGCGGCGGGGAACCTGGCGTGGATGGTGGCCGGCCGCCGCACGCACCTGGACCTGGTGGCGGGGCTCCCGTTCATGTTCGCCGACCTGACCGCTCGGGTGGACGCGCGCATCGGCGACGAGGCGCGCGTCGAGGCCAGCGGGATGGCGGCGGCCGACGCGCTGAACGGCCGCATCGAGCGTTTCGTGGAGGTCGAGCGCGCCCGCTGGGGCAACCGCGCGGGGCGGGTCACGCTGGACCTGCCCGCGTGGAGCGGCCGCATCCGCACCACCGTGGGCGCCAGCCGCTACCACGTGACCTCGGTGCAGAGCGACTCGGTGCCCGCCGACATGGGGTGCGGCTGCTCGCCGGAGCTGTACCTCGCCCCGGCGCTCGACAGCGAGGTGTGGTACCGCTTCGCCGAGAGCGTTTGGACGGTGGCGCGCGGCCCCGCGCAACGCACCACGGTGGGCTTCCGCGCCGTGCGGCAGGGGTCGGCGTTCAGCACCAGCGGCTCCTGGCCGCAGCGCTCCCGGGGCGACCCGGAGTTCGTCTCCCGGGCGTCGCTGAGCCTGGCCTCGCTCTGGGCCGAGACCCGGGCGCCGGTGCTCCCGGGGCTGGAGGTGGAGGCGGGGCTCCGCTCGGACCTGGGCGAGGGGCGCGACGGGGTGCTGATGGCGCGCCTGGCGCCGCGGCTGGCGGCCCGGCTGCGGGTGGCGCCGCGGGTGACCGCCTCGGCGGGGCTGGCCCGCACCCACCAGTACGCCTACGCGGTGCAGCCGGTGGGGCCGGGGATGGAGGCGGTGGCGCTGGCGCAGACCTTCTGGCTGGTGGCCGGCGACAGCGCGTCGCCGGTGCGCTCCGACGTGGCCACGGTGGGGATCGAATACGGGGTGCACCGCGGCGTGGTGGGGTCGCTGACCGCGTTCGTGCGCAACGCCGGCGGGGTGTCGCTGCCCAACCCGGGGCCGGGGTGGCTGGCCGGGCGCACCCTGTACGTGACCGGCGAGCAGCACGCGCGCGGCGCCGAGCTGTCGCTGCGGCGGCT
>DASWMA010000347.1:0-3419 GCA_036399995.1 Longimicrobium sp.
GTGGTGCTGGACCTGATGATCCACGACATCGACCTGTTGCTGGGGCTGGTCCGCCGGCCGGTGGAGAGCGTAGACGCGGTGGGGGTGGGGGTGCTGACGGGGAACGTGGACATCGCCAACGCGCGGCTCGTCTTCGAGGGCGGCGCGGTGGCGAACATCACCGCGTCGCGCGTTTCGATGGAGCGGATGCGGAAGATCCGCTTCTTCCAGCGCTCGGGGTACATCTCGCTGGACCTGGCCAAGGGGACGGGCGAGTTCCTGCGGCTGAAGAAGGGCGCCACCCTTCCCGAGGGCGACGTTTCGCTGCTGTCGCTGATGAACATCGTGGAGCGCGTGGAGCTGACGGGCGACGGCACCGAGCCGCTGCGCGCCGAGCTGCAGGCGTGGGTCGCCGCCGTGCGTGGCGAGGGCCCGCTGGTGGTGAGCGGCCGCGACGGGCGCGACGCGCTGGCGGTGGCGCTCCGCATCATGGAGAAGATCGAAGACCATGCTGTCGCCGTGGCCACAGCAGCGTAGGCCGGGGAAGTGGGGAACGACCCCGAAGCCGCCTTCGCTGGCGCGCCTGATCCTCTTCCTGCTCGCCCTCCTCTCCGTGATCTACTGGCTGTTGAAGAACACGCAGGCGGGGCGGTGAGCGCGCCTTCGCCCGTGATCTTCATCTCGGCCGGCGAGGAGTCGGGCGACCTGCACGGCGCCGCGCTCGCCCGGGCGCTGCGCGCGCGCTTTCCGCACGCCCGCCTGGTGGGGCTGGGCGGCGCGCGGATGAAGGCCGAGGGGGTGGAGCTGATGGCCGGCCTGCAGGAGCTCGCGGTGATGGGCTTCGTGGAGGTGCTGCGCCACCTGCCGTTCTTCATCGACCTGAAGAAGCGGGTCTTCGCCGCGCTCGAGCGCGAGCGGGTGGACCTGGTGATCCCCATCGACTACCCCGGCTTCAACCTGCGGCTGGCGAAGCACGCCCGCGGCCGCGGGTTTCCCGTGCTGTACTACATCGCCCCGCAGGTGTGGGCGTGGCACAAGAGCCGGGTGCGCGACCTGGCCCGCGACGCCGACCGCGTGGCGGTGGTGCTCCCGTTCGAAGAGGCGTTCCTGAAGAGCGCGGGGGTGAACGCCAGCTTCGTGGGCCACCCGCTGCTGGACCGCCCGCACCCCGAGCTGCTGCGCGACGTGTGGGCCCGCCGCAACGGGCTGGACCCGCAGCGGCCGATCCTGGCGCTGTTCCCCGGGAGCCGCGCGCAGGAGGTGCGGCGGCACCTGGAGCTGTTCTCGCACGCCGCGGCGCTCGTCGTCGAGAAGAACCCGCAGGTGCAGCCGGTGATCGGGATGCCGCGGGGGATCGACCGGGGGGTCTACGCCGGGGCGCTGTGGCCGCTGGTGGAGAGCACGGGGGGGATGCTGCTGCAGTACGCCACTGCGGCGCTGGTGAAGAGCGGCACCACCACGCTCGAGGCGGGGATCGCGGGGACGCCGATGGTGGTGGTCTACCGCATGGCCAGCCTGAGCTACGCGCTGGCGCGGCGGGTGGTGAAGGTGCCGCACATCGCGCTGGCCAACCTGATCGCCGAGAAGCGCGTGGCGCCGGAGTTCGTGCAGGACGCCGCCACCCCGCCCGCCCTGGCCGACGCGCTGCTGCCGCTGCTGGACGAGCAGTCGCCCGAGCGGCGCGAGATGATCGAGGGGCTCTCCGCCATCCGCGGGCGGCTGGGCGGGCCGGGCGCGTCGGCGCGCGTGGCGGAGATCGCGGCGGAGCTGCTGGAGGCGCACCAGCCTCGTCCCGATGCGGCGGCGAAGCCGTGAGCCCGGCGCGATCCCCCGCCGTACGACCGCGATCATCTCCCGCGGGGGTTCCACGACCCAGCCGTGAGCCCGGCGTCCCCCCCGCGGTACGTCCGCGATCATCCCCCCGTAGTGATTCCACGACCCAGCCGTGAGCCCGCCATCATCCCCCGGTTGAAACCGGGGGCTGGAACGGCGGGAAGTCCGCCTTCGCGGACTGCGGACGTGGGGTGGTAGCCGGGCGAGAGGCATCGACGGAAGGGCCCGCCGGGGAGCGATTCCCCGGCGGGCCCTTTTCCGTGTGCTCAGCGTCGTCCGATCAGGGGACGCACGAGGTGGTGCACTGCTCGATGCAGCTGTTCCGGCTGGGGCCGAAGATGAAGGCGCCTTCCACGTGCCCCAGCTCCGGCGCGGCGGCGAAGGTCTCCACGCCCAGCGTCTCGACGTCCAGCTTCAGCTTCTTCATGCCGTCCTCCGGTTGGATGAGTTTGGAGCGCATCCGCGCTCCCACGGCGCACGTCCGGATCACCGGCTCGCGCGCGAAGGCCCTGAACGTGGGGTGAATGATGTACCGGGGGGCTACCCATGGCAATGCCACGGATCGTTCGTTTTGCGCATGCGTGCGGCGTGGACGCCGACCGGCTAGCTTGCACGCGTTTGATCGTGCAAGGAATCGCCAGCAACGAGCCATGACGCCTGACCCGCCCGACGCACCCGCCGCGGCGCCACCCGCCAAGGTCCGCCCGTCCGAGCACAGCACACGACTGCGGACGACGGAGCGGTTCGTGGCGTCACTGGGCGGGGCGGCGCTCGACGCGCTGATGGGCAGCTGCCGGTACGAGCGCGAGGGGGTGGAGAACTTCGACCAGTTCTGGCGGCAGGGGAAGCCGGTGATCTTCACCCTGTGGCACGGCCGCCTGCTCCCGTGCACGCACTATCACCGGCAGGGCGGGATCGTGACGCTTGTTAGCCAGCACCGCGACGGCGAGTACATCACCCGCGTGATCCGCCGGTGGGGGTTCACCGCCGTGCGCGGCTCCACCACGCGCGGCGGGCTCGAGGCGCTCCGCGAGCTGATCCAGCACGTGCGCGCCGGCCGCTCGCTGGCCATCACCCCCGACGGCCCCAAAGGCCCCCGCGAAAAGATGAAGCCCGGCCCCGTGCTGATCGCCCAGCGCACCGGCGCCCCGATCATCCCCGTGGTGTCGGGCGCGAGCCGTGCTTCGTACTTCGGAGGATGGGACCGGTTCATGATCCCCCATCCGTTCGCGCGGCTCCGCATCTCGTACGGCGAGCCCGTGTTCGTCCCGCGCCGCGCGAGCGAGGCGGAGATCGCGGCGATCATGGACGACGTGGAGCGGCGCCTGGGCGGGCTGATGGCGCGGGTGGACCGGCCGTGGTGAAATCGATCCCGGTGTGTTCCGCGGCGCTCAGCCCTCACCCTGGCGTTCAGGCGTCCCGACTGCGTCGGGTCCTGAACGCCTGTCCCTCTCCCGAACTGCAGGAGAGGGACTTCGGGCGCTTCGCGCGGCAATGCCTTGAAGGTGCCGGGATACAGGCGCCTGCGCATGCCGCGGCGGGGGGGGGGGGGGGGGGGGGGGGGGGGGGGGGGGGGGGGGGGGGGGGGGGGGGGGGGGGGGGGGGGG
>DASWMA010000348.1:0-1829 GCA_036399995.1 Longimicrobium sp.
AGCCGGCCGCCGTCGCCGCCCAGCGAGGCGGTGCGCAGCGCGTCCTCCAGCAGCACGGCGCCGCGGCGCACCAGCCCGGGGGCGGGCGCGCCCAGGCGAACCCGGCGCACGCGGCGGTCGGCCGAAGGCATCAGCGCACCCCGGCGTCGGGGCGCAGCTTGTCGAAGCGCATCCCCAGCCCGTCGAGCACCTCGGTCTTGTGGTCGAGCTGGCGCGGCAGGTCGGCGCTCACCTCCAGGTGCTCCTGCGGGCCCACCTGCACCCGCGCGCCCACCGCCAGCGACACCGCGCCCTCGGGTGCCTGCACCACCCGCGACACCACCTGCCCCGCGCCCATGTCCTCCACCACGGCGCGCACCGGGCGCATCTGGTCGTCGTACGCCAGCACGTGCATCCCCACCCGCACGCGCGACAGGTCCACCTCCAGCGGCAGAACGGCGCCCACCCGCACCTCGGTGAAGCGCGACACCTTCCCCGCCAGCAGCTGGTTCACCGGCGCGTGGCTGGCCAGCAGGATGCACACGCGCACCACGTCGTTCATCAGCGCCACGCCCTCGGGGCGGCGCGGGTCCACGCGCTGGAACAGCCAGTCGACCAGCGCCTGCAGCTCGCGCCGCTCCAGGTACTCCAGCGTGGACCAGCGCGGCAGCGAGTACAGGTTGCGCAGGTCGGCCGCCTGGTCGAACTGCGACAGCCGCTCGGCCCACTCCAGCCGCACCAGCGCCGGCACCTGGCCGAAGCGCTGGTACAGGCAGGTGGCCACCCGCAGCACCTCGTCGAGCTCGCGCGCCGCCGCCCACCCCACGTCGGTGCGGCCGTGCGGCGCGTCGATCAGGTCGCCGGGCGACAGCACCAGCTCGGCCTGGTCGCGCAGCCAGCGCCACCCCTGCGCCTCGACGCGCGCCAGGTCCATCCCCGCCACCACGCGCTTCGTCTCCATCACCACACCCTGCTGCGCGGTCAGCCGCCGGGTGACCGCCTCGGTCAGCTTCCCCGTTCCGCCCGCGGCCAGCACCGGCACCCCCTGCGCCTGCGCCCGCACCTTGGCCGACTGCAGCGTGTCCACCAGCAGCTCCGGGCGGTCGAGCCCGTCCAGCAGCTTCGGGAGGTGGAGGAACCAGCGCAGCGGCGCCGCGCGCAGCAGCCGCACCGCCAGGCGCAGCTCGGGGGGCGCGTGCGCGGGCTGCGCCAGGCACTCGGGGACCGGCGAGGTGGTGAACGCCGGCTCCAGCGGCCGCGCCGGGGCGGCACGCAGGCCGTCGATCACCCGCGGCCGGTGCCAGGCCAGGAAGGGGACGAAGCGGTCCAGCACCTCGCGCCGGTGGCGGTTCACCGCCTCCACCCGCGCCCGCTCTTCGGCCAGCAGCGCGCGCGCCACCGCCACGTCGTGGCGCGCCTCGGCCAGCTCCTCCTCCACCACCCGCATCCGCCCGTCCAGCGCGTGCGCCTGCCGGAACAGCTCGGCAAGCGTGGCGCGGCACAGCCCCAGGGCGTCGCGGTACTGCTGCACCCGCCCCTCCACCGCGCGCAGCGCGGCGATGGTGGCGTCGAGCAGCTCCACCCCCACGCTGAAGAAGCGCGGCTCGTCGGCGTCCTCGGGGTCGGGCTCGCGCAGGGTGACCTCTTCCACCACCGGGCGCACCTGGCCCAGCAGCCGCGGCTCGCGCACCGGGATGCGCACCGGCTTGCCGCCCACCGAGAAGCCGGTGCGGTACACCGGGATCCCGTTCTGCATCTTGATGAAGCCGGGGATCGGCAGGTCGTCGAGGTTGATGTCGAGCGACAGCAGGCTGTTGATCACCTCGTAGCGGGTGAGGGTGGTGAAGCTC
>DASWMA010000349.1:0-5751 GCA_036399995.1 Longimicrobium sp.
GCGGCGCGGCGGCGGTGTCGGCCGCCGTCTCGCGCGGCTCGTCCACGTGGATCGGCTGCGGGCGCGGCGCGCCGGACAGCGTGGGGGCCGGGAGCTTGGTGCCGCTGGCGGGGAGCGCCACCTCGTAGCGCCCCTCGGCCAGGCGGCGCACGTCCACCACCTGGTCTTCGTGCGCCTGGCGCAGGAAGCGGGTGAACTTGCTGAAGCCCAGCGCGTGCTCGTCGAACCCGGCGTCCATCTCCAGCATCTTCCGCTTCACGTCGCCGTCGCGCGCCGTCTGCCCCTGCCGGCTCACCAGCGAGCGCACGGCGTGCTGCAGCAGCGCGTAGGCGTATGCGCGCGGGTCCTGCGGCGGCCCGCGGTCGGGCTCGGCCACCACCTGGGGCTCGGCCCCGCCCACGGGGAAGGCGGCGGCGATCGACTCCGACTCGCTCTCGGCGATCGACGCGGCGGCGGCGGGCGCCTCGTCGGCCTGCTGCTCGTCGTCGCGGTGCAGGCGCAGCGGCGGCTCGGCGGCGGCGGCCGGGCGCTCGCGGTCACGGTCCCGGTCGCGCCCACGGCCCCGGTCGCGGTCGCGCCCGCGGCCACGCTCGCGGTCGGGGCGGCGGCCGTCGCGCTCGCGGTCGCGGCCGTAGCGCTCGGCGCGCGGCTCGAAGCGCTCGGCGGCGGCCGAGCCCTCATCGTCCTCGTCCACCGGGGCGATCTCGAACTGGCCGTTCTCCACGCGGTGGAGGCGGATCAGCCCCTTCTCGGCGGCCACCTGCACAAACTTGCTGAACTTGCTGTACCCCTCGTCCTTCTCGTCGAAGTTGGGGTCCAGGTCGATCATCACCTGCTTGAGGCGGTCGGTGCGCATGCTGTCGCCGGCGGCGGCCATCTTCTGCGCCGCCTCGCGCACCAGCAGCCACGGGTCGCGCCGCATGGTGCTCTGCTCGCCCTCGCGCACCAGCCCGCTGAGCGCGTGGTAGCTGTAGTACTCGTCGCAGTTCTGGATCAGCAGGTCGCTGCTCGAGTCGCGCATCCCCACGCCGATCACGTACTTGCCGTACTCCTTGAGCTTGATCACGCAGCTCGAGAAGTCGCTGTCGCCGGTCAGCAGGATGTAGGTGCCGATCTCGGGGCGCTGGAAGGCCAGCTCGATGGCGTCCACCGCCATGCGCAGGTCGGTGGCGTTCTTCTTGGAGGTGCCGTAGGCGGGGGCGAAGATCAGGTCGATGCTCGCCTCGGTGAGCGGCACCACGTAGTTGGGGTAGCGCCGCCAGTCGGCGTAGGCGCGGCGCACCGCCACCTTGCCGCGGAAGATCTCGGAGTTGAGCAGCGTCTTGAGCTCCTTGCCCAGGTCGCTCCTCACGCCGAGGGTGATGTTGTCGAAGTCGATCAGGAGGGCGGCGTTGCGCGCGCCCGGGTCGGAAGGCTGCACCCCGTAGAGGTGCGGGATCCGTGGCATCATGTTGGTCATTCTCTCGCTCGCGTTCGGTTCAGTGCGGGCGAGCGCCTCTCCGCTTCGCGGGGAAGTGCCCGGTGCGCAGTGCCCGGTGCCCAGGAGACGTCGCTCACTGGGCACTGGGGTACCGGGCACCGGGCACCTTCACGGCGACAGCCGGAGAAGCACTCTCCGCGGTTCAGGTCCAATCGGGTTCACGGCCGGCGGCTGCTCTCCTCGGCGCTGATCATGCGCGCGAGCTCCACGCGGCGCACCTTGCCGCTCCCCGTCATGGGAAATCCGTCGAGAAAGCGGACCAGGTCGGGGACCTTGTAGTCCGCCAGCACCTCACGGCAGAAGTCCTTGATCTCTTCGCCCGTGACGATCGCCCCCTCGACGGGAACGATGCAGGCGCACGACATCTCGCCCAGGATCTCGTCCGGCAGGCCGACCACGGCCACGTCGAGAACGGCGGGATGCGCGTGCAGCCGGTCTTCCACCTCGCGGGGGTACACGTTGAACCCCCCGCGGATGATCATCTCCTTGCGGCGGCCCAGCACGTGGAGGTACCCCTCCTCGTCGAGCATCCCCAGGTCGCCGGTGAGGAAGTAGCCGTCGCGCGTGAATGCCAGCGCCGTCTCGCCGGGCTGGCGGTAGTACCCCTGCATCACGCACTCGCCGCGCACGGCGATCTCCCCCACGCTCTCCACCGGCAGCACGCTGCCGTCCACGTCGAGCACGCGGATGTCCACCCCCGGGAGCGGACGCCCCACGGTGGTGAGCTGCTTCCCCGGCGGGTCGTCGCCGCGGGTGAGCGCCACCGTTTCGCTGGTCTCGGTCAGCCCGTAGCCGATGCGCAGGTCGGGGACCAGCTCGCGGCGGACGCGGGCCACCAGCTCTTCGGGGGCGGGCGCGCCGGCCACGATCCCCGTGCGCAGCGACGACAGGTCGATCCCCGCCCGCTCCTCCGACCGCAGCGCCAGCACGTAGTTGGTGGGCACGCCGTGGTAGACGGTCACCTTCTCGCGCTCCACCAGCTCCAGCGCCTGCGTGGTGTCGTCGTGGTCCTGCAGCACCAGCGTGCCGCCGGCCATCATCGTGCCCAGCACCCCCGTGCTCAGCCCGAACACGTTGAACAGCGTGTTCAGCCCGAACACCACGTCGCTGCTGGTGAGCGCCAGCGCGTCGCTGGTGCCGGCCGCGGTGGTGAGCAGGTTGCCGTGGGTGAGCGCCACCCCCTTGGGCTTCCCCATGGTGCCCGAGGTGTAGAGGATGGCGAACAATTCGTCCGCGCTCCCCTGGTGGCGCGGGAAGTCACGCCCCTCGCCGCTCGAGACCAGGTCTTCGAACTGGTGGATGCGGTCGTCGTACCACAGGTCTTCCTCGCCCACGCTCACCACGTACTGCAGGTCGGGGAGCGAGGCCAGGAACCCCTCGTAGCGCGCCAGGTAGTCCACCCGCTCCCAGTTCTCGGCGGTGACCACGACCGCCGTCTCCGAGTGCCGCAGCATGTACTGCAGCTCGGGGGTGGTGAAGCGCGGGTTGAGGGGGACGATCACGGCGCCGAGCTTGGCCGCCGCGAAGGTGGCCACGATGAACTCGGGCCAGTTGGGAAGGGTCAGCGCCATCCGGTCGCCCGCCTCGATCCCCAGCTCGTGCAGGGCGGCCGCAAGGGCGCTGCTCTGCTGGTCGATCTGGGCGTAGCTGCAGCGCCGGTCCCCGAACACGACGAACGGCCGCCGGGGGTCTTCGTTGGCGCGTACCGCAAGCGCGTCCGCGACCGAAAGCCCCGTGAAGCGGTCTCGTAACGTCATGTCTCCTCCGTAAGGGGTGGCCGGCCTTCAGGCAGGGTCGGGCAGAAACATAGCGGCCGGGCCGGGGGCCGTCAAACTTTGACCCGGTCAGGGTTTTCGGGTAGTTTCGGGGAACCGCGAACAGGTGCGGGAGTGCGTGGGGAACGGGTGCGCGAGTGCGGAAGTGCGTTTCGCGCGCGCGCCATCGCCGTCCAGGCCGGGATGCACCTGTTTCAGCCGTTCACGCACCAGCGCACGCACGTACCAGCGCACCTGTTTCGCTGTTCACGCACCAGCGCACTCACGCACTGGCGCACCTGTTCAGCCGTTCTCGCACTCCGGCATCCGTGGTCCAGCAGTTCATCCCGCAATACCTCCGCGAGCTCAACCCCGAACAGCGCGAGGCCGCGCTGGCCACCGAGGGGCCGGTGCTGATCCTGGCCGGCGCCGGGTCGGGGAAGACGCGCACCATCGTGTACCGCATCGCCTACCTGGTGCGCGACCGCGGCGTGGACCCGCGCCGGGTGATGGCGGTGACCTTCACCAACAAGGCCGCCGCCGAGATGCGCGAGCGCGTCGCGAAGATCGTGGGGAAGGACGCCAAGGGGGTGCTCCTCTCCACCTTCCACTCGCTGGGCGCGCGCATCCTGCGCGAGCACGGCGCGCTGGTGGGGCTGCCGAAGGATTTCTCCATCTACGGCACCGCCGACCAGGGCGCGGTGGTCAAGCGCATCATCGACGGCGAGGTGCACGTGCAGGCCAGCGCCGGCGAGGAGAGCTGGGACCACAAGCGCGTCCTCTACAAGATCAGCGACTGGAAGAACCGGCTGGTGACCCCGCAGGACGCGGCGGCCGAGGTCGCCGCCGGGCCGGTGAAGGGGAACCGCAACGACGACTACGCGGTGATGGCGGCCGACGTGTATCCCCGCTACGAGCAGGCGCTGCGGGCGGCCGGCGCGTGCGACTTCGACGACCTGCTGATCCTTCCCGTGCGCATCCTGCGCGACCACCCCGAGGTGCGCGAGGGGTACTGGAAGCGCTGGCACTACCTGATGATCGACGAGTACCAGGACACCAACGGCGCCCAGCTCGAGATGGCGCGGCTGCTGGCCGGGCCGCGCAAGAACCTGTGCGTGGTGGGTGACGACGACCAGTCGATCTACGCCTGGCGCGGCGCCGACGTGCGCAACATCCTCGACTTCGAGCGCCACTTCGGCGGCGCGCGCGTCGTGGTGCTGGAGGAGAACTACCGCTCCACGCAGCGCATCCTCGACGCGGCCAACGCGGTGGTGGTCAACAACACCTCGCGGCGCGAGAAGACGCTGCGCACCAACAACGGCCCGGGGCCCAAGATCGACTACTGGGAGTTCCTGGACGACGGCGTGAAGACGGCCGAGGAGCAGGAGGCCGAGATGGTGGCGCGCGAGATCTCGATCCGCCGCCTGACCGAGAACGTGCAGTGGAGCGACTTCGCCGTGCTCTACCGCACCAACCTGCAGGGGCGCCCGCTGGAAGAGGCGCTGCGCGCGGCCAACGTTCCCTACCGCGTGGTGGGCGGGCAGAGCTTCTTCGACCGCAAGGAGGTCGCCGACGCGGTGGCCTACCTGAAGGTGCTGATCAACCCGCGCGACGAGGCGGCGCTGCGCCGCATCCTCAACTACCCGCTGCGGGGGATCGGGCGCACCACGCAGCTCAAGGTGCTCGAGGCGGCACGCGCCCACGGGGTGAGCATGTTCGAGATGCTGCGCCGGGCGACGGAAATCGACGGCGTGAGCAAGGCGCAGCTGGAGCCGATCCGCCACTTCGTGGAGATGATGGACGAGCTGCGGACGGAGTACGACGCGACCGCGGCCTCCATCGCCGCCGGGCAGACCGACCGCACGCTGCTGTCGTTCGCGAAGGGGGTGATCGGCCGCGTGCGGCTGGAAGAGGCGGTGCGGGCCGACAACGCCAAGAGCGAGCGCGCGGCCGAGGTGCGCGTGGACATCCTGCGCGACTTCGTCGCCTCCATCGGCACCTACGAGGACCGGGTGTGGACCCAGCAGCCGCTCCCCGACGAGGAGGACGACTGGGAGCCGCCCAACCTGCGCACCTTTTTGGAAAAGATCTCGCTGCTCGAGGAAGACGAGAAGAAGGACGACAAGGACGACGAGCCCAACCGGGTGACGCTGATGACGCTCCACGCCGCCAAGGGGCTGGAGTTCACCCACGTCTTCATCGTGGGGCTGGAGGAGGAGATCCTTCCCCACACCCGCAGCGTGGAGGCCGTCTCGGAGCTGGGGATGGACCCGATCGCCGAGGAGCGCCGCCTGTTCTACGTGGGAATCACCCGCGCGCGCCACCGCCTGACCCTCAGCGGCTGCGCCACGCGCCGCCAGCGCGGCGAGGCGATCCCGCGGCAGCCGTCGCGCTTCATGAAGGAAGTGCCGCCCGACCTTCTCGAATACCGGACGGGGAAGCGCACGTCGCTCAGCGAGGAGGACAGCAAGGAGCTGAAGGCCAACTTCTTCAACAAGATGAAGGAGATGCTGCAGG
>DASWMA010000350.1:0-1642 GCA_036399995.1 Longimicrobium sp.
CCTGGCCGACGCGCTGCTGGCCGAGGGCGGGATCGACGACCGCCGCACGCTGGCCCAGCTCCGCCGCGACGAGCGGGCGCGGCTGGTGGAGCAGCTGACGCGCTACCGCCTGCCGTGGACGGGCGACGAGGGGTACAAGAAGGCCGAGGTGACCGGCGGCGGGGTGCCGCTGAACGAGGTGGACCCGCGCACGCTGGAAAGCCGCGTGGTGCCCGGCCTGCACCTGTGCGGCGAGATCCTGGACTGCTTCGGCCCCATCGGCGGCTACAACTTCTGCTGGGCCTGGTCCACCGGCCGCGCGGCGGGGCTGGGTGCCGCGGCCGGGCTGGGTTGAATCTCACGCAGAGCAGCAGAGGAGCAGAGAACGACGGGTTTCTCTGCTCCTCTGCTGCTCTGCGTGAGCCCATTGCCGTTTCCACGTCCGCCCCCGCGCGTGTTATCTTTCCGGAAGCACGCTTCTCCCCCTGATCCGTCGCACCTCCAGCAGCACCCAACCGTGAAGCTCCGCACCCTGGCCGCGCTGGCGGCTGCCGTGGCGCTCGCCGTGCCGGCGCGCGCGCAGGACACTCTTCCGCCCGCACGCCCCGACACCGCGCCGCGCGACACCATCGTGATCGGCCGTCCCGTGACGGACACGGGGCTGGTGAAGCCCCGCACGCCCGCCGACACGCCGCGCGCCCGCACCGCCCGGCCGGCTCCGCGCCCGGCCGCTCCCCGCGTGGCCGCGCGCCCGGCCACGCCGCGCCCGCGCAACCTGCCGCGCGTGAGCGCCCGCGCCCGCCCCGGCCCCCGCGTGTGCGCCGGCGGCGACGTGACGCTGGGCACCAACCTCGACACCACCTGGGTCCATACCGCCTCGGGCCGGCTGGGGCGGCGCGTGCCGGCGTTCCCGCACCCCGACTCGCTGATGGCGCCGCTGCGCCCGCTGCTGGCCGACGCCGACGTTGCGCTGCTGAACGTGGAGAGCGCCATCGGCGAGGGCGCGCCCGGGCGGCGGAAGTGCGCGCCCAACTCCACCTCGTGCTTCGCCTTCCGCTCGCCGGTGGCGGCCGCGGGGGCGCTGAGCCGCGCGGCCGGGGGGAAGCCCGTGGTCGGCAACGTGACCAACAACCACGCGCGCGACGCCGGCGACGCGGGGTGGTACGCCACCATGCGCCACCTGCAGGCCGCCGGCGCCCGCGTGACCGGCGCCGACACCCTCGCCACGCCGGTGGTGACGGCCGGGGGCGACACCGTGGCGTTCCTGGGCTTCAGCCCGTTCGTGGGCCCCGACTCGCGCAACCTGGCCGCGGTGCGACGGCACGTGCGCCGCGCGGCGGCCCGGTACCGCTACGTGGTGGTCAACGCGCACCTGGGCGCCGAGGGGCGGGGCGCGCAGCACACGCCCAACAGGGACGAGATCTTCCTGGGCGAGAACCGCGGCAACTCCATCGCCTTCGCGCGCACCGCCGTGGACGCGGGGGCCGACGTGGTGTTCGGCCACGGCCCGCACGTGATGCGCGGCGCCGAGTGGTACCGCGGCGGGCTGATCTTCTACTCGCTGGGCAACCTGCTCACCTACGGCCCCTTCACCCTGTCGGAGCCGATGAACCGCGGCGCCATCGCCTGCGCCGACCTGGCGCCGGAAGGCGGCGTGCTGGGT
>DASWMA010000351.1:0-8583 GCA_036399995.1 Longimicrobium sp.
GAAGGTGCCCTTCCGCCAGCTGCTGGACGGGCTGTCCACCATCCGTGAGCTGGCCGCTCACCTGGAGCGCGTGGTGCCGCCCGAGGCCGATCCTTCGCCGTCACCCGACGTACACCCCGGAGAGCCCTCGGTCGGAGCCGAATCCGTCCAGTCATCCCCCGTCGCCCCCGTGGAGGCTGGACCTGCCGCCGCCCTGCAGCCCGCATCCATCCCCATCCCCATCCCCACCGCCCCCGCGGTTCCGCAGACGTTCGTGCCGGCGCCGGTCCTCGCGGCAGCGGGGGATGGGGTGAGCGCGATCGTGGCGCAGCAGCTCGCGTTGCTGCAGACGCACGCGGGCACCATGCAGGCGCAGGCCGCGACGATGCACGCGCACGCCGCGCTGCTTCAGGCGCAGCTTGGCCTGCTGGGCGGCGGCGCGGCTCCGGCCGGCGCACCGCCGTCCCTTCCATCTACCGAAACGGGCGGTGGAAACGGCCGGATCGCGGAGCCCGTCGCCGCCCCGTCCGTGCTGACCACGGACGCAGCGCCGCCGGCAGCATCGCCCACCGCCGCGGCGCCGGCGGCGGCGGAGCAGCCCCCGTCGACGGGAGCGCCGGCCACGCACGGGCCGCACCGGCCGGTCAGCCAGACGATAGGGCAGGGGGGCGGCTACACCGAGCGGCAGGCGCGCCACTTCGAGGCGCTGGTGCGGCGCTACACCGCGCGCACGCGGCGCTCCAAGGAGTACGCGGCCCAGAACCGCGCCGCGCTGGCCGACAACCGGGCGTCGATGAACTTCCGGCTGGCCACCAAGGAGCTGATGTACCCGGTCGTGGGCGCGCGGTCGGCGGGGTCGCGGCTGTGGGATGTGGATGGCAACGAGTACGTCGACTTCACGCTCGGCTTCGGCGTCAACTTCTTCGGCCACCAGCCGCGCTTCGTGATGGAGGCGGTGGAAGAGCAGCTGCGCCGGGGCGTGCACCTGGGGCCGCAGTCGGACCTGGCCGGCCCGGCCGCGCGGCTGTTCGGCGAGATCACGGGGATGGAGCGGGTGACCTTCTGCAACACCGGCTCCGAGGCGGTGATGACGGCCATCCGCATCGCCCGCGCGGTGACCGGGCGCGAACGCATCGTGATCTTCGAGGGGTCGTACCACGGGTGCTTCGACGGCGTGCTGGCGCGCCGCGCGGGGGGCGTGGGCGCGCGGTCGCGCCCCGTGGCGCCGGGCACCACGCAGGGAATGGTGGACGACGTGGTGGTGCTCCCCTACGGCGCGCCCGAGGCGCTGGAATACCTGCGCACGCACGGCGGCGAAGTGGCCGCGGTGCTGGTGGAGGCGCTGCAGAGCCGCGACCCCGAGCATCATCCCCGGCAGTTCCTGCACGAGGTGCGCGCCCTGACCGCGCAGAGCGGCGCCGCGCTGCTGTTCGACGAGATGATCACCGGCCTGCGGCTGGGGCCCACCGGCGCGCAGGGCTTCTACGGGGTGAAGGCCGACCTGGCCACCTACGGCAAGGTGATCGGCGGCGGCTTCCCGCTGGGGGTGGTGGCGGGGAGCGCGCGCTGGATGGACGCCATCGACGGCGGCACGTGGCAGTACGGCGACGACAGCTACCCCGCCGCCGACCAGACCTTTTTCGCCGGCACCTTCTGCAAGCACCCCGTGGCCCTGGCGGCGGCCGGCGCGGTGCTCCACCACCTCCGCGAGCGGGGGCCCGCGCTCTACGAAGAGCTGAACGCCCGGACGGCGCGGCTGGTGGCGGCGCTGCGGGCCGTGCTCGGCGAAGAGGACGTGCCGGTGCGGGTGCTCCACTGCGCCTCGATGTTCCAGTTCCGCGTGCAGCCCGGCCACGCCTTCGGCGACCTCCTCTTCTACCACCTGCTCGAGCGGGGGATCTACATCTGGGAGGGCCGCGGCTGCTTCGTCTCCACCGCCCACACCGACGAAGACTGCGACCGCTTCGCGCAGGCGCTGCGCGACAGCATCCACGCGCTCCGCCAAGGGGGTTTCCTTCCGGACGAGCCGGGTGGTCCTCCTTCGTCCAGGGGCCACGAAGACCCCCCGCCGGCCACCGCGCCCGATCTTCCGTCCCCCGAAGTCCGGGCGGACGGCGTCCACTCCTTCCCACTGACCCCGCCGCAGCGGGAGATCTGGGTGCACACCCGGCTGGGCGACGACGCGTCGCGCGCCTACAACCAGCACATCGTGCTGGGGCTGCGCGGGCCGCTGGACCTGGGCGCCCTCCGCGCCGCCGTGGCCGACCTGGCCGCGCACCACCAGTCGCTGCGCACCGCGTTCGATCCCTCCGGCGAGGTGCAGCACGTCCACCCTTTCGTCGACGTCCCCTTCCACGTCGCCCACGTGCCCAACGCCGCGTCACGCGGCGACGGTGGGGCAGCGTGGATCGAAGCGGCGCTGGACGAGGGGCTGCGCGGCGTGTTCGACCTGGCCGCGGGGCCGCCCATCCGCGTGCACGTCCACGCCGTCGACGCGAACCGGCACGTGGTGCAGGTGGTGATCCACCACATCGCCGCCGACGCGATCGGCGTGGGGCTGCTGGAGCGCGACCTGGAGACCGCCTACCGCGCCCGCTCACGCGCCGAGGCGCCGAGCCTCCCCCCCGCCATGCAGCCGGGTGACTACGCCGCGCTGCTGGCCGCCCACGCCGCGAGTCACGCCGCGCACCGGTCCGAGTGGCTGGGGCGCTTCGAGGGCGCGACCCCGCCCACCCTTCCGTACGACCGCCCCCGCACGGCGGCGGCGGGGCAGGAGGGGGCGCGCGAGCGGCGGGCGCTGGGCCCGGAGCTCACCGGGTCGCTCGTGGCCGCGGCGCGCCGCGAAGGGTGCACCCCGTTCATGGCGCTGCTGGCCGCCATGCTCGCGGTGCTGCACCGCACCACCGGGCACGACGACCTGGTGGTGGGGATCCCCACGGCCGGGCGCCCCTTCCCCGGCTCCGAGACGCTGGTGGCGCACTGCGTGGACGTGCTCCCGCTGCGCAGCCGCGTGGACGAGGGGACGCGCCTGCGCGACTACCTGGGCCGGGTGCGCGGCTGGCTGCTGGACGCCTGGGAGCACGAGACCTTCTCGAACGCGGTGCTGCAGGAGACGCTGCGCCTTCCGCGCGGGCCCGAGGTGCCCCCGCTGGTCTCCGCCACCTTCAGCCTGGAGCCCGACACCGGCAGCGGGGGCGGCGCCCGGCGCCACTTCGCCGGGCTGGAGCTGGAGCCCGTCCCCCTGCCGACGCCGTACGCGCCCTTCGACCTGCACGTGGACGCGCAGGAGGGGCCGCGCGGGGTGGAGCTGTTCTGCACCTACCGCACGGCGCTGTTCGACGCCGCCACCGTGACGCGCTTCCTGGCCGCCTTCCACCGCGTGCTGAGCCAGATCGCCGCCGGCGCCGACGTGGCCCTGGGCGAGGTGGAGCTGCTGGACGAGGACGAGCGGCGCCGGGTGGTGGAGGAATGGAACCGCACCGGCCTGGAGCTTTCGGCCGAGCCGTTCATCCACCGGCGCTTCGAGGCGCAGGCGGCGCGTACCCCCGACGCGCCCGCGCTGGAGTTCGACGACGGCTCGCTCACCTATGCGCAGGCGAACGAGCGCGCGAACCGGCTGGCGCACCACCTGGCCACGCTGGGCGTGGGGCCCGAGACGCGCGTCGCCCTGCACCTGCCGCGGAGCGCCGAGCTGGTGGTGGCGGCGCTCGCGGTGCTCAAGGCGGGCGGCGGCTACGTGCCGCTCGACCCGGAGATCCCCGCGCCGCGGCTGGAGTGGATCCTGGCGGACGCGGGGGTGGCGGTGCTGGTGACCACGGGCGCGCTGCGCGGCACGGCCGCGGTGCCGCCGGGGGTGCGGGTGGTGAGCGTGGACCAGGAGCGCGATGCCATCGCGTCCGCGGACGCACGCAATCCCCACGGCGGCGCGGGGCCGCGCTCGCTGGCGTACGTGGTCTACACCTCGGGCAGCACCGGCCGGCCCAAGGGGGTGGCGGTGGAGCACGCGTCGCTGGGGGCGTTCTGCGCCTGGCACGCCTCCCGGTTCCCCGTGACCGCCGCCGACCGCGTGTCGCAGCTGGTGAGCCCCGGCTTCGACGCGTGGGTGTGGGAGGTGTGGCCCACCCTCGCCCAGGGCGCCTCGCTGCACGGCGTGCCCGACCGGGTGCGCGTGGACCCCGAGGCGCTGCGCGACTGGCTGGTACGGCGGGCCATCACCATGGCCTGCGCCCCCACGCCCGTCGCCGAACCGCTGGTGCGGCTGCCGTGGCCGCGCGAGGCGCCGCTGCGCTGGGTGCACACCGGCGGCGACCGGCTGCAGGGGCGCCCCGCCGCCGGGTTTCCCTTCGCGCTCAGCAACAACTACGGCCCCACCGAGTGCACCGTGATCGCCACCTCGGGCGTGGTGGAGCCAACGGGCGCGCGCGCCCCATCCATCGGCGCGCCGATCGCCAACGCGCGGGTCTACGTGCTCGACCCGGGGATGCGGCCGGTGCCGGCCGGCGTCCCCGGCGAGCTGTGGATCGGCGGGGCGGGGGTGGCGCGCGGGTACCTGAACCGCCCCGGCGCCACCGCCGCGGCCTTCCGCCCCGACCCCTTCGCATCCGTCGCCGGCGCGCGCCTGTACCGCACCGGCGACCGCGCGCGGTGGATGGCAGGCGGCACGCTGGAGTACCTGGGGCGCCTCGACCGGCAGGTGAAGGTGCGCGGCGTGCGCATCGAGCCGGGTGAGGTGGAGGCCGTGCTGCGCCGCCACCCCGGCGTAGACGCGTGCACCGTGGTCGTGCGCCCCGGCGCAGGTGGCGAGACGCAGCTGGTGGCGTACGCCGCCGGCGCGGTGGACGCCGCGGAGCTCCGCTCGCACCTGCGGCGCAGCCTCCCCGCCCCCATGGTGCCCGCCGCGGTGATGGTGCTCCCCCGCCTTCCGCTCACCCCCAACGGCAAGGTCGACCGCGACGCGCTCCCCGCGCCCGCGGTCGAGAGTGACGAAGAGCGCTACGTGGCCCCGCGCACGCCGGTGGAAGAGGTGCTGGCGGGGATCTGGGGCGAGGTGCTGGGCGCGGGCCGCGTGGGCGTGGACGACGGCTTCTTCGACCTGGGCGGGCACTCGCTGGCGGGCACGCGCGTGGTGTCGCGCATGCGTGCGGCGTTCGGGGTGGAGGTGCCGCTGCGCGAGCTGCTGGAGGGGCCCACCGTGGCCGGGCTGGCGGCGCGGGTGGACGCGCTCCGCCGCGCGGAGCCGGCCCCGCTTCCGCCGGTGGTGCCCGTGGAGCGGACGGGGCCGCTCCCGCTCTCCTTCGCGCAGGAGCGGCTCTGGTTCCTCGACCGCCTGCAGCCGGACAGCGCCTTCTACTCCATCCCCCTGGCGCTGCGGCTCGACGGCCCGCTCCACGCGGCGGCGCTGGAGCGCGCGCTGGGCGGGGTGGTGCGCCGCCACGAGGCGCTGCGCACCACCTTCGCCCAGGACGGCCACGGCCCCGTGCAGGTGGTTGCCCCCTTCGCCGGGTTCGCCCTCCCCGTGGTCGACCTGTCCGCCCTGGACTCCGCGGAGCGCGACGCCGAGGCCCGGCGGCTGGCGGAGGAGGATGCGGCGCGCCCCTTCGACCTGGCCGTGGGCCCGCTGATCCGCGCCTCGCTGCTGCGGCTGGGCGCCAGCGACCACGTGCTGCTGCTGAACCTGCACCACGTGATCGCCGACGGCTGGAGCCTGGGGATCTTCTTCCGCGAGCTGGCGGCGCTGTACGCCGCGTACCGCGACGGGGGCGAGCCCTCGCTCCCCGCGCTCCCCGTGCAGTACGCCGACTTCGCCGTGTGGCAGCGCCGCCAGCTGCAGGGGCCGGTGCTCGAGCGGCAGCTGGCCTGGTGGAAAGAGCGGCTGGCCGGCGCGCCCGCGCAGCTCGAGCTCCCCACCGACCACCCCCGGCCGGCGGTGCAGGGGTACCGGGGCGCGTTCGAGACCGCCCGGCTCCCCGCCGACCTGGCCGACGCGCTGCGCGCGCTGGGCCGGCGCGAGGGCGCCACGCCGTACATGGTGCTGCTGGGCGCCGTGCAGATCCTCCTCGCGAAGCTCTGCGCGACCGACGACGTGGTGGTGGGGAGCCCCGTGGCCGGGCGCACCCGCCACGAGGTGGAGGGGGTGATCGGCTTCTTCGTGAACACCCTGGTGCTGCGCACCGACCTCTCCGGTGACCCCGCGGTGGGCGAGGTGCTGCGCCGCGTGCGGCAGACCACGCTGGGGGCGTACGAGCACCAGGAGGTGCCTTTCGAGACGCTGGTGGCCGAGCTGCACCCCGAGCGCAGCCTGGCGCGGGCGCCGCTCTTCCAGGTGATGGTGTCGCTGCACGAGGGCGACCTTTCCGGGCCCGCGCTTCCCGGCGTGCGGGCGCGGCCGCTGGCGGTGGATCTTCCCGTGGCCAAGTACGACCTCTCCTTCGTGTTCGGCGTGGGAATGGGGGAGGCCGGCGAGATCGGGGCGGTGGTGGAGTACAGCACCGACCTGTTCGAGCGCGGGACCGTCGCGCGCATGCTGGGCCACCTGCGGCGCGTGCTGGAGCAGGCCGCCGCCGCCCCGGAGCTGCGCCTTTCCGCCCTGGACCTGCTGGGCCACGAAGAGCGGCGCCTGGTGCTGCACGAGTGGAGCACGGGGGGCGAGGCGCGTCCCGCCGCGCCGTGCGTGCACCGCCTGTTCGAGGCGCAGGCGGCCCACACCCCCGATGCCCTCGCGCTGGCGTTCGACGACGGCACGTTCACGTACGGCCAGGCGAACGAGCGCGCCAACCGGCTGGCGCACCACCTGGCCTCGCTGGGCGTGGGGCTCGAGTCGCGCGTGGGCCTGCACCTGCCGCGCGGCGCCGGGCTGGTGGTGGCGGCGCTCGCGGTGCTCAAGGCGGGCGGCGCCTACGTGCCGCTTGACGCGGAGATCCCCGCGGGGCGGCTGGAGCGGATCCTGGCGGACGCGGGGGTGGCGGTGCTGGTGACCACGGGCGCGCTGCGCGGCACGGCCGCGGTGCCGCCGACGGTGCGGGTGGTCGCCGTGGACGACGAGCGGGGCGCGATCGACGCCGCGAGCGGCCGCAACCCCGAGGGCGGCGCGGGGCCGCGCTCGCTGGCGTACGTGGTCTACACCTCCGGCAGCACCGGCCAGCCCAAGGGCGTGGCGGTGGAGCACGCGGGGCTGGCGGCGGTGTGCGCCTGGCACGCCGCCGAGTTCGGCGTGACCGGCGCCGACCGCGCCACGCAGCTGGCCAGCCCCGGCTTCGACGCGTGGGGGTGGGAGGTGTGGCCGTACCTGGCGCACGGCGCCTCCGTGCACGGCGTGCCCGATCCCGTGCGCCCGGACCCCCAGGCGCTGCGCGACTGGCTGGTGGAGCGGGCGATCACCCAGGCCTACGTTCCCACGCCGCTGGCCGAGCCGCTGGTGCGGCTGCCGTGGCCGCCCCAGGCGCCACTGCGCCGGGTGCACACCGGCGGCGACCGGCTGCAGGGGCGACCCGCCCCCGGGCTTCCGTTCGCCCTCGGCAACAACTACGGCCCCACCGAGTGCACCGTGGTCGCCACCTCGGGCGTGGTGGATGCTCAGGGTGCCGGCACCCCCTCCATCGGCGCGCCGATCGCCAACGCCCGCGTGTACGTGCTCGACGCGGGGATGCGGCCGATGCCCGCCGGCGTCCCCGGCGAGCTGTGGATCGGCGGGGCGGGGGTGGCGCGGGGGTATCTCGGCCGGCCGGGGCTCACCGCCGCGCGCTTCGCCCCCGACCCCTTCTCGGGCACCGCCGGGGCGCGGCTCTACCGCACCGGCGACCGCGCCCGCTGGCTGGCCTCGGGCGACCTGGAGTTCCTGGGGCGCTTCGACCAGCAGGTGAAGGTGCGCGGCGTCCGCATCGAGCCCGGCGAGGTGGAGGCGGCGCTGCGCACCCACCCCGCCGTGGCCGCCGCGGCCGTGATGGCGCGCGACGACGGGGCCGGCGGGCGGCGGCTGGTGGCGTACCTGTCGGGCACGGCCGGCGCCGGCGAGCTGCGCGCGCACCTCCGCGCCACCCTCCCCGAGCACATGGTCCCCACCGCCTTCGTGGTGCTCCCCGCGCTCCCCCTTACCCCCAACGGCAAGGTGGACCGGGCGGCGCTCCCCGCGCCCGTGTTCGACGCCGAGACCAGGGGCGACGCCGAGCCGCGCACGCCGGTGGAGGCGGTGCTGGCGGCGGTCTGGGCCCACGTGCTGCGGCGCGAGCGGGTGGGGACCGACGACGACTTCTTCGAGCTGGGCGGCCATTCTCTCCTCGCCACCCGCGTGGTGTCACGCGCGGGCGAGGCGCTGGGGGTGGAGCTGCCGGTGCGCGCCCTGTTCGAGGCGCCCACCGTGGCGGGGCTGGCCGCGCGCGTCGAGGCGCTGCGGCGCGCGGAGCTTCCGCCGCCGGCGCCGGTGGTTCCCGTGGAGCGCGACGGGCCGCTCCCGCTTTCACCGGCGCAGGAGCGGCTCTGGTTCCTCGAGCGGCTGGGGCACGGCGGCGCCGCCTACAATGTCTCCGGTGCGGTGCGCCTGGCGGGGATCGACCCGGCGGCGCTGGAGCGCGCGCTGGCCGAGGTGGTGCGCCGCCACGAGGCGCTCCG
>DASWMA010000352.1:0-8038 GCA_036399995.1 Longimicrobium sp.
CGCGGCAGCCCCAGGTCGGTCGCTTCGGACGGCGTGGGGGTAGCGGGTGCGGCGCCCTCGGGCGGGGGCGGCTTGACCACCCGCACCTCCGCGCCGCCCCATTGTACCTTTTCGCAGCCGCCCAGAGCGGTTAGAATCAGGGCGAACAGGGCGCAAACGGCCCGGTCTGGCTGTGTGCGCATACAGATTCCGGAAGCGTGTGATGCGGACCGGGGCCGCGAGCGTTCGTGGCGCCGGTCCGCCGTATGCGGGGCCCGCACCAGCAAGGAGCCGGCCACGGCGCATTCTCCGTGGCGGCGGCGGCGCAACCTACCGCAATCCCCCTGCACCTGCCAGATGATCGACACCAGCGAGTTCCGCCGCGTGATCGGCCACTTCGCGTCGGGCGTGTCCGTGGTCACCACGCGCCGCGCCACCGGTGAGCCGTGCGGGCTCACCGCCAGCGCCGTATGCTCGCTGTCGCTGAGCCCCACGCTGCTGCTGGTGTGCGTGGACAGGGCCGCCGACACCCACGCCTGCATCGCCGACGCGGGGTTCTTCGCCGTGAACGTGCTGGCCGACGGGAAGGGCGAAACGCTGGCGCGCCGCTTCGCGATGGGCGAGCCGGGAGACAAGTTCACCGGCGTGGCCTATCACGACGAGCGCACCGGGGCGCCCGTGCTCGACGACGCGCTGGCCTGGATGGACTGCCGCGTGGCCGACCGGGCCGAGGGGGGCGACCACACCGTGTTCATCGGCGAGGTGATGGCGGCCGACGCCGGCGAGGGGACGCCGCTGGTGTACTACCGGGGAGGGTATGGCCGCTTTGCCCCGTGACCTGTTGAAGCGCGCCGGCGCGTACTTCCGGCCGGGGCTGGTGGGCGCGGCGCTCGCCATCGTGGCGTTCGCCGGCGGCAGCCTGATGCTGTACGAGGCCCGCGGCGCGCTGCCGGCCGCGGGCGGGCTGTTCGCCACGCTGGCGGTGGCGCTGGCCGCCGGGCTGTGGGCCGGCGCGCCGGTGGACGAGCCCGAGCGCCCGCCCGCCGGCCGCTGGATCGCGCTGGGGATCGCGCTGGGCGTGGCCGGCCTGGTCGCCACGGTGTGGCGGGTGTACCAGGGCGAGCGGATGGGGGGCGCCGGCCGCGCGCTGGGGCTGCTGTTCGTGGTGGGGATCCCCGTCTACGCCATCGGCTACCTCCTTCCCGGGCTGGCCGCGTGGGAGGCGAACCGCGCCGAAGACGACGAGGGCGAGGAGGAGCCCGGGGTGGCCGCGCCGGCGCTGGTCTCCGCGGTGCTCGTGGGCGTGGCGCTGGGCGCGGCGGCCGCCGGGCTGGTGCTGCTGCCGGCGGTGGCGCCGGGGCCGCTGCTGCTGGCCACCGCGGCGGTGGTCACCTTTCCGCTGGTGTACCCGCGCCACCTGCGCGGCGCGCGCACCGAGCAGCAGGTGCTGATGGAAGAGCAGACCCCCTTCGGCACGCTGCGGGTGGTGGAGATCGCGTATCCCGGCAAGCGGCAGCCCGAGCGGCGGCTGTACCAGAACGACGAGATCGAGTCGGGCGAGCTGACCCGCACCGGCGCGCCCACCTTCGCCTACATCGCGGCGGGCGAGCGGCTGTTCTCGCAGCTCGAGCGCCCCGGGCTGGCGTACCTGTTCCTGGGCGGCGGCGCGTACACCCTGCCGCGGCGCGTGGCCGAGCGCGACCCGCGGGCGCGGATCACCGTGGTGGAGCTCGACGCCGAGGTCACCCGCGCCGCCTACCGCTGGTTCGGGCTGCGGCCCGAGCACGGCATCCACTCCATCCACGGCGACGCGCGTGCGGTGGCGGCCGGGCTCCCGGCGCAGAGCTTCGACCGCGTGTTCGTGGACGTGTACGACGGCACCGAGACGGTCCCGTACGCGCTGGTCACGCTCGAGGGGATGCGCGACCTGGGGCGGCTGCTGCGCCCCGGCGGCATCGTGGTGATGAACGTGATCGGCGTGGCCGACGGCGAGGGCGACCGGCGCTTCTGGTCCACCATCCGCACGGCGCGCGAGGCGTTCCCGTCGCTCCGGCTGTACTACCACCTGAGCCGCGACTACCCCGAGCGGCAGAACTTCCTCCTGGCCGCCGCGCTGGAGGCCGGCGTGAGCCTTCCCGCCGCGGCGGGAACGTTCGAGCCCTGGCCCGAGGCCGAGTGGCCGCGCATCACCGGCACCACCGTGTTCCGCGACCGCTTCGCCGACCCCGAGGCCCGGCGCGCGCCGCTGGCGTCGGGCGACCGCCTTGACCGGCCGGTGCCCCGCGCCGACACGCCCACGCAGGCCGACGCGGGGAGCTGACGGCGGTTCGCTCGTGACCTCTGCGCCCGCTCGGACGCGGGCGGAGCATGGGGTCACACGGAGCAACGGAGAGAACGGAGGAAACGGAGAAATGCCAAGGCTCCCTCCTCCGCCCTCATGTCAGACGAGAGACCAGGCGATGTGACGATCGCGTGCCGGCGGCGTCTGTCAGGCAGCCGGGCGTGCGATCGTTTGCGGCCCGGGGCGTGCAGTCCCTTCCGCAAACGTCGCTGCGTGCACACCTTTGTTCGGGTGCACGATTTTCGCTTCCGCAGGTTCCGGCTGGTTCGCAGCACAACCGCAGCAACCCCGTAGAGAGATGTACATCACTCGTTTGAAGAGCCTGGCGCTGGGCGCGCTGCTCGCCGCGACTGCCGCGCCGCTGGGCGCGCAGCAGCTGGCGGTGGCGTCGCCCGACACGGGCGGCACCGGCCGCGCCGGCCAGGAAGAGGCGCGCCCGCGCGGGCTGGTGTCGCGCGAAGAGCTGATCGTGGACCGCCTGCGCCGGCTGGGGATCCCCAACCCCGATCCCGCGCCGCGCAAGCCGAAGGACCGCGCCGACTCGCTGGCGTGGAACCGCCACCGCCGCGCGGCCGACGCGATCCCGGGGCGCAAGATCGTGGTCTCCGTCTACGACCGTCACCTGTGGCTGATCGAGGGCGCCGACACCCTGCTCTCCACCACCGTGGGCGTGGGGATGGGGGCGGTCACCGCGCCCAGCGGCCGCGTGTACGACTTCTCCACCCCGCGCGGGCCGCGGCGGGTGCTGGCCAAGGAAGAGGAGCCGCTCTGG
Organism: Longimicrobium sp.; assembly: GCA_036399995.1. GTDB lineage: Bacteria > Gemmatimonadota > Gemmatimonadetes > Longimicrobiales > Longimicrobiaceae > Longimicrobium. The sequence continues at coordinate 3,093 of DASWMA010000352.1, forward strand.
AACCCGCCCGACTGGCACTACTACTCGCTGGCCGAGCGGGTGCGGCGCTTCCCGGCCGGCGGGCTCACGCTGGCCGACGGCCGGCGCGTGGTGCAGCGCGGCGAGTGGATCGGCTACCTGGAGAAGGGCGAGTTCACGCCGATCCCGCAGGAAGAGTCGCTGTTCTGGGACGGGATCCTGTACATCCCGCCCTTCGGCACCCAGAACCGCAAGGTGCCCGAGGTGCTGGGGCACTACAAGCTCGACACCGGCGACGGGATCCTGATCCACGGCACCAACGACCCGCTGGCCATCGGCTTCCCCGCCACGCACGGCTGCATCCGCGTGGCCGACGAGCCGCTGGAACAGCTCTACAACGAGGTTCGGGTCGGCACCCCGGTGTACGTGTACTGATCCAGCTCGACCGCAGACGGAAGGGACGAGGCCCCGTGCACGCGCACGGGGCCTCTTCTTTTTCGCGGCGTCCATTCGGCCAACCGCATCATCATCGTCCCAGATCCGCATGAATCGTTGTCGATCCAGATTCTCGTGGGGGTCACATCAGCGATGCTGGTTGAGCCACGGAACTTCCGGATTTGGTGACGTAGTTCTCCGTTCCCTCCGTTGTACTCCGTTCCTCCGTGTGACGCTGTTGCGGTCAGTGTTCAGCCGGATCTGGTATCGTATCAGACTGCAGAGGTTGGTCCGGAATCGGTAGGTGAAAAAGCTGCACGCAGAGTCCTGGCGGGACATCGTTGGAACAGCGGGCTCTGGGCGTGTTTGGCGCCGGGGCGCCAAAGCGGGCTGCGCGCGCCGTAGGGCACGATACCGCCGTGCCCAACGGCGCCGGGCCAGCGGCGGCGCCAGCCATCGGCTCCCGTCAGGGACGGTGCACGCGCCGCCGCCGTCCCGGCCCTCCGGGCGCGCATCCCTCACGCAGATGCACGGCCGTTCTCGAACGGAGAAGCGGAGAAGACCGGAAGAAACGGAGAGCTTCCATCGCAGCTCCTCCGTTTCCTCCGGTCTTCTCCGTTCCTCCGTGTGACCCTTTTTCAGCAGAGCCTGTCGCGGCAACGATCCATGCGGGTCTGGGATCGGCCGTCTCCGCGGCCCGGAACGGTCCCTCCCCCTCAGGCGAGCGAGGGGAAGCGCGCAGGCGCCGTCTCGGAGACGATCTCGTAGACCGCCTCGACCACGGTCTCCACGCTGGGCTTGGACCAGTAGTCGCCGTCGCGCCCGTAGGCCGCGCGGTGCGCCGCCGCCGAAAGGGTGCGCGGAGCCGCGTCGAGCCAGTGGAACCCGCCCTGCCGCTCCACCACCTCCTGCATCATGTACGCGGTGGCGCCGCCGGGCACGTCCTCGTCCAGGAAGAGCACCTTGCTCGTCTTCTGGAGCGAGCGCACGATGGCGCCGTCCACGTCGAAGGGGAGCAGCGACTGCACGTCGATCACCTCCGTGCTGATCCCCACCGCCTCCAGCGCCGCCGCGGCCTCCATCGCGATGGCGCAGCACGCGCCGTAGGTGACCACCGTGCAGTCGGTCCCCTCGCGCAGCACGTCCACCACCCCCAGCGGCAGGGTGAACGAGCCGATGTTGGCGGGAAGCCGCTCCTTGACGCGGTACCCGTTCAGCACCTCCACCACCACGGCCGGGTCGTCGGAGCGGAGGAGCGTGTTGTAGAAGCCCGCCGCCCGCGTCATGTCGCGCGGGACGAGGACGTGCATCCCCCGCAGCGCGCCCAGCATCATCGCCATGGGCGAGCCGGAGTGCCACACGCCCACCAGCCGGTGCCCGCGCGTGCGGATGATCACGGGCGCCTTCTGCCCGCCGGCCGTGCGGTAGCGCAGCGTCGCCAGGTCGTCGGAGAGGATCTGCAGGCCGTAGAGGAGGTAGTCCAGGTACTGGATCTCGGCGATCGGCCTCAGGCCCCGGAGCGCCATCCCGATCGCCTGCCCCATGATGGTGGCCTCGCGGATCCCCGTGTCGGCCACGCGCAGGGGCCCGTAGCGCGCCTGCAGGTCCACGAACCCCTGGTTCACGTCGCCCAGCCGCCCCACGTCCTCACCGAAGGCGATCACCCGCGGGTCGCGCTTGAGCGCCGCGTCGAAGCAGGCGTTGAGCACCTTGTAGCCGTCCACCTCGGGCGAATCGGCCGTGTACTCCGGCGGCAGCGCGGGAACGCGCGTGGCGGCCTCGGCCGACTCGGAGAGGAGGTGCGTGTGGTAGCGCTCCGCCATGCGCTCCTCCTGCTCGCGGCGCCAGCGCAGGAGGGGCTCGGCGGCCGGCGTGCCCCGCGCGGCCACCAGCGCCCGGTGCGCCGCGACGGCCAGGTCGCGCCGGAGGGGCGCCTTGCGGCGGCGCAGGTCGTCGCGCTCGGCCTCGAGCCGCGCGCGCGCCTCGCCCGCGTCGGCCAGCGCGCCGTCGATGGTCGCCGCCAGCGCCTCGGCCTCCTGGTCGATCGGCGACTGGTACGCCTCCCAGGCGGCGTCGCGGGCGGCGCGGACGTGCTGCACCTCCTCCTTCTCCAGCGCCTCCAGCACCTCGGCCGTGGCGATCCCCTCCTCCACCATCCACGCCCGCATGCGCGGCAGGGCATCGTGCTCGCGCTCCCACTGCAGGCGCTCGGCCGACTTGTAGCGCGTGTGGCTGCCGGAGGTGGAGTGCCCCTGCGGCTGCGTGAGCTCCACCACGTGGACCAGCGCGGGCACGTGCTCGCGGCGGACGATCTCGGTCACGCGCTGGTAGGTCTCCACCAGGGCGGGGTAGTCCCACCCCTTCACCACCTCGATCTCGAAGCCCACGGGGCTCTCGGGGGTGCGGCGGAAGCCCTCCAGCAGCTCGGAGATGCTCCCCTTGGCCACCTGGATCTCGTTGGGGACGGAGATGCCGTATCCGTCATCCCACACCGACATGAGCATGGGCACCTGCAGCACGCCCGCGGCGTTGATCGCCTCCCAGAACACGCCCTCGGCGCACGACGCGTTGCCGATGGTGCCGAACGCCACCTCGTCGCCGTTGCGCGAGAAGTCGGTGAACGGGTGCAGCTCCTCCAGGTTGCGGTAGAGGCTCGAGGCCCACGCCATCCCCAGCAGCCGGGGCATCTGGCCCCCGGTGGGGGAGATGTCGGCGGACGAGTGATAGCCCTCGGTGAGCGGGAGCCAGCGCCCCTGCTCGTCGAGCATGCGCGTGGCGAAGTGGGCGTTCATCCCGCGTCCGCCCGAGGCCGGCTCGGCTTCGACGTCGGTGTGCGCGTAGAGCTGCGCGAAGAACTGCTGCACGTCGAGCAGCTCCAGCGCGAACATGAGCGTCTGGTCGCGATAGTAGCCGGAGCGCATGTCGCCGGGGCGGAAGGCCCGGGCCAGCGCCACCTGCGCCACCTCCTTGCCGTCGCCGAAGATGCCGAACATGGCGCGGCCGAGCATCACCTCGCCCACCGCGAGCGTGCTCACCTGGCGGCTGCGGAAGGCGATGCGGTAGTCCCTGATGATCTCGTCAGGTTTGAGCAATGAACGCGTTCCCTGTAACGGTACTGTTTCTCGCGCGCCGGGCGCGGCAGCAGTCCGAGGCGACTTCGATGCCATACGGATTCAGAGCAGGGCACACCGGGTGTGCTGGAAAGGACGTATGCCCGGCTGGAGATCCAGTCGGGCATCTATGCTCCTTGTCCTGGACCGCCGCACCGGATTCGGAGCTACCATGAAACTTAGCACGCATCGGGCCTGACGCTACCCGTATCCGCCGGCAAGGCCTCGTCTTCGTGTCCGAATCCGCATGAACCGTCGTTGAACCCGGGATCGCTGGATGTCACACGGAGGCACGGAGGACACGGAGAACTGCCCGCTTTTCTCCGTGTCTCTGTGCCTCCGTGTGATACAAGTCGTTTGCCGGATCGGGTATCAGCGACCCGCGAACGCCCCCGCGAGCAGGTCGCGCAGCGCGCGCGGCTTCCGCCCGGCGAGGCGCTCGACGTCGCCGGTGACGATGTCGAAGCCGCCCTGCACGAACTTCTCCTGGATCGACAGGACCGTCCCGACGATCGGGGAGGGGAGCCCCGCGCCCTCCAGCCCCTGGCGCAGCACCGGCTCGGGGAGCACCAGGAACGAGAACGGCTGCCCCGACGCCTCGGCCACCAGCGCGGCCCGCCCGGCGCCCGTCAGGCTCTCCGGCCCGGTCGCGTGGTAGATGGCGCCCATGTGGCCTTCGCTCGCCAGAATCCCGGCGGCCGCCGCGGCCACGTCGTCGCGCGAGACGAACGCCACGCGGCTCTCGCCCAGGCCGGTCAGCACGCCGCCGGCGAGCGACATCTGCGCCTCCTGCAGGAACGACTCGGCATAGTAGTTCATGCGCAGGATCGTCCAGCGCGGCGCGGTCTTGATCAGCCGCTGCTCGGCGGCCCAGTACGACGCGTAGATGTCCGGCTCCTCGGCCGCGCGCGTGCCCGCCGACGACATGAGCACGATGTGCCCCACGCCCGCCGCCACCGCCGCGTCGATGGCGGCCAGCGACTGGCCCGCGCGCCGGCTGGGGCCCATCTCCGAGCTGGGGATGATCAGCAGCCGGTCGAGCCCCGCGTAGGCGGCGGCAAGCGTCTCCGGCCGGTCGTAGTCGCCCAGCCGCCCTTCGACGGGCGCCGAGACCTTCTCCGGCGACCGCGAGATGCCGATTGCGTCGTGCCCGCCCCGGCGCACGAGCTCCGCCACCGTGGATGCGCCGAGCTGTCCGCTCGCGCCGCTGACTCCGATCCGCATATCAGACCTTTCTTTCGTGTACGTGTGTGAGGGTCCCGCGCGTCACGACCGCGGCGCGATGCGCGCCCGCGTGGAGCGCCCCCACGCCACGAAGGCGGCGAGGAGCGCCGGGACGATGTTGAACGCGACGACGCTCGCCTCGCCGCGCATGACGTGGAACGGCACCGCGAGCGCCATGATCACGGCCAGACCGCCTGCCGCGAGCGGTGTGAGCCACGG
>DASWMA010000353.1:0-2469 GCA_036399995.1 Longimicrobium sp.
CCCGCGCCGATGCGGATCGCCGCGGCCGGGTGCGAGCGGAGCGTCTCCGTGTAGGGAAGAAGCGGAAGCCACCGGCGCAGGAGCGGAACCAGCGCCGGAGCGCACTCCAGGCGCAGGCTGCCGTCGGCCAGCAGGGGGAACACGGCCGGCGGGGCGCCGGCCGTGAGCGGGGGGGTCAAGCGCGCAGCACCAGCGGCTGGTGGCCGCCCGAATCGCCCGGGGCCGCGCGGTCGGCGCGCACCACCCAGGCGTGCGCCTCGATGTCGCCGGTCTGGTTCTTCACGCCGATCTTGAGCACCGCGGGCACGCCGTAGCGGCGCAGCACCAGGCACTCGGCCACGCTGCGGTACAGGCAGGTGTTCCGCCAGCGGTGGCCGGGCACGTGCGCCAGCAGCCGCAGCAGCCGCATGGCCGCGCCGGTTCCGCCGCGGGGCACGGGCCGCTCGGGGCCGGCCGGCTCGGGCGCGCGCATCAGCTCCTGCAGCCGCGGGCCGTCGATCCACCCAGGGGCGGCCAGGGCGGCACGCACCCCGGCCAGCACCGCGCCGGGCACCCCGCTCACGCCGCGGCCACGATCAGCCGGCGCTGCTCCAGCTCGCCGAGCAGCCGGTCCAACTCCTCGCGTGCCTCCTCGGGCTCCACGTCGAAGTTCGCGCACAGCTCGTCCACCAGCGCCGGGTAGCCCATCCCGCGCTCCAGCCCCTTCCACACGCACGCGGCGGTGGCGTTCAGGCGGAAGTAGTCCTTGGTGTCCATGTGCAGGAGCACCGCCTCGCCCTCCAGGTGCGCCGCCAGCACGTCGGCGGGCACGGTGTACTGCCGGGAATCGGTCATCGTCCGTTCGGTCACGAAGCGGGGGCCACGGCGGGGTGCTCCACGGCGCCCACACCGGTATCGATGGTGTTGACCACGGCGGGCTGCGCCGGGTCTACCCAGCGGAGCCGCGTGGCGCCGCTGTTCAGCGTCTCGAGGTACACCACGCGCCCGTCGGGCGTCCACGCCGGCTGCGACTTGGTGCCCGGGCCGCTGGTGAGCTGCGTGACGGCGCCGGTGGAGGCGTTCAGCAGGAAGATCTCGGTGCTGCCGCTGCGGTTGGAGACGAACGCCAGCGTGTTGCCGTCGGTGCTCCACGCCGGCTCCACCTCGGCCGAGCTGCCGCCGGCCACCACCACGGGCGCGGCGTTCCCCGTCATCTGGAAGATGTCGGCCGAGCCGTTGGCGGTGGCGACGAACGAAAGCCGGCTCCCCGACGCGTACGCCGGCGCGGTCTCGATCGCCCCGTCGAAGCCGAAGCCGGCCGCGGTGGCGCGCGCGGCGCCGCTCCCGTCGGCGTTGGCGACGTAGACCTTGGTCACGCCGCCCGCCACCAGCGAATACGCCACGCGGCTCCCGTCGGGCGAGAGCGCCGGGGTGCTCTCGTCGGCGGCGGTGTTGGTGATGCGCGTGTCTGCGCCGCCGGCCAGCGTCTTGGTGTACAGCTCGGCGCGGCCGGAGCGGAAGCTGAGCCACACCACCTTCCCCTGCGCCACCGTGGGGTCCTGGTCTTCGCCGGGGTCGGTGGTGAGCTGCACCAGGTTCTGCCCGTCGAGGTCCACGCGCCAGATGTCGCGGTTGCCGCCGGTGTAGCGATCGAACACCACCACCGGGGGCGCGGCCACGGTCAGGTCGGCCTTCCCCGTGCGGGTGCCGGCGGTGGCGGTGAGCGTCACGGCGCCGGCGCGCGTCAGCCGCACCTGCCCTCCGCCCAGCAGCTGCGCGCCGTCGGCGGGCGCCACGGAGAGCGTGTAGCCGGCGGGGTCCACGGCGGCCCCGTCGGCGGTGACGGTCACGGTGAGCGTGCTGCCGCGCTCGAGCCGGCCGGCGGTGGTCACCGAGAGCGCCGAGGGCGGCGGCGGCAGGTTGGGCCCGTCGCCGCCGCAGGCGGCCAGCACCAGCAGCGCCGCCCAGGCGGCCAGAACGCGGCCGCCCAGCCGCGCGGGCGAGGTCGGTTGGATGAAGCGTGTGTACACGAGAGGCACCACGAAGGAGCGGTGGGCGTGCGGCGGGCCGGGTGGCCGCGCGGCTTGAAAGTTGGGGCAGGGAACCGGTTTGCACCAGTCCCGTAGAACGTTCGAGCGCCCCCCGGTGCGACAGCGCGTCATCCGCCGGCTCGCGTCTCCAGCCGATCGTGCATGCCGCGGCCGGCCCCCTCCCCCCGACCCGGCCCCGACCCCCTCCTCCGCTGAACGCGGCGGAGGGGGAGCACTTCGCGCGTGAGGCGGTCGATTCAGCGTTTGCCGGCGAGCAGCCGCGCGGAGGCGGCTTCCCGACGTCGAGCCGCCGGTCGGGGCCAGCGGCTGCAGGGTTGTCGTCCCGGGGATTCGACGCCGGCGCCGCAGAGGGGCCTGCTCCGCCTGCGTGAGGGATGCGCGCCCGGAGGGCCGGGAACGCGGCGGCCCGCCCGCACCCCCGCGTGTGTCGCGGCGAGAT
>DASWMA010000354.1:0-1705 GCA_036399995.1 Longimicrobium sp.
CCCGCGGCGCGCGAGCCGGCTGGGCGGGTGCCGGCGGAGCGCGAGCCCGCGGCGAGACCGTCTACCCGCCCGTCCTCGCCGCCTTCGGCACCGTCGCGCACGGGCACGGCGGTGAGCGCGGGTGGCGCGGGGGCGCGGGCGCTGAACCGCCAGGGCGAGGCGCTGTTCGACCGCGGCAACGTGAGCGGCGCCATCGAGCGCTTCCGCGAGGCCGTCAGCGCCGCGCCGGGGAACGCCTACTACCGCAACAACCTGGGATGGGCGCTGTTCCAGGCCGGCCGGGTGGACGAGGCCGGCCGCGAGCTGAACGAGGCAGTGCGGCTCGATCCGGGCCGCGACATCGCCTACGCCAACATCGGCGAGGTGGAGCGGGCGCGCGGCAACATCGCCGGTGCCATCGCGGCCTACGAGCGCTTCCTGGAGCTCAACACCGACCCGCGCCGCGAGCAGATCGCCCGCGAAAAGCTGCGCCGCCTCCGCGGCGGGTGACACGACCGTCGACGGGCTCGCGACGCAGGGGGGCGATACGGAAGGCGCGGAGACGGCAATCGTCTCCACGCCTTTCGCTTTGTTTGCGCATCACACCAGCTGCGGTGATTGACGGTGGATTCTGCACCCGATTCCTCCTCCGTCATCCTGAGGCCGACGACGCCGATTTGCGGCCTGCGCCATTGGTCGCAGGCCGAAGGATCTATAGCCGGCTTGCGCGAGATTCCCAGTCATAGCGCATCCGGTGTCATAGATCCTTCGCGCTGCGGCCATCGCAGCACGCCTCGGGTGGAGTGTGGTCGCGCTCAGGATGACGGGGGCGGTGTTCGTGCGAATGCACGATCAGACGCTGAAGTTCGTATCACGATCACATCACCTCCCTTCACGCTTGTTTTCACCACTCCAATACGCTAGGCTCTCCGCCCCGGATAATGACCCGACGACCACACCACGGAGAGCCCTCATGGCCCAGCTGATCGCCCTGTATCACACACCCCAGGATTCTGCGGCGTTCGACACGTACTTCGCGGAGACGCACATCCCCCTGGCTGCGAAGATCCCCGGCCTGGCACGGCAGGAGTCGAGCGTGGGGCCGGTGATGACGCCCGAGGGGCCGTCGCCGTACCACGCCGTCGGCGTCCTCACGTTCGCTTCGATGGACGACCTGATGACCGCGCTGCAGTCGCCCGAGGGGCAGGCGGCGTCGGCGGACCTGGCGAACTTCGCCACCGGCGGCGCCACCGTGCTGGTGTTCGAGCACCGCCAGGTGTAAGACGTACCAACGAGCGCGGCCCCCGCCATCACCGTGGCGGGGGCCGCGCTCGTTTTCGTGGATGCCGCTACTGCCGCTGGAGCGTGAAGGTGTGGCCGCGGTCGTCGCGCAGGGTGAGGGTGGCGCCGGAGAGCGTGTAGGCGAACCTCGATCCGCCGTCGGTGGCGCCGGGCGGGTTGAGCGACAGCACGCCGTTGGCCGCGGTGTAGCTGCCCCGCATCTGCTGATCGCCGGGGGTGGGCTCCTGGTTGAGGCGCCCGGTGAGCGTGACGGCGAAGGTGCCGTCGGCGTTCAGCTGCACGAAGCCGCGGGTCAGCTCCACGTTCGGCTCCATCGGCGACGGCTGCGGCAGGTCGCGCCCGTTCACCTGCCGCAGCGCGTAGCCGCCCACGATGGACGACGAGGCCGCGGCCGCCGGGAGCGAGGCCGGCGGCGGGGGAGCGG
>DASWMA010000355.1:0-22198 GCA_036399995.1 Longimicrobium sp.
CCCCCCCCCCCCCCCCCCCCCCCCCCCCCCCCCCCCCCCCCCCCCCCCCCCCCCCCCCCCCCCCCCCCCCCCCCCCCCGCCGCGGCCTGCTAGAATGCCTGCCCATCGTGGTGACCCATCGCGGTCGCCGCGCGGTGCGAGATGGGTGGCCGTTCCATCCCCCGTAGTGTTCGCCCGGTTTGGCGATTAGCTTGAGAAGCGCAGCAGCGACCTCCCCATCGATCAACGGAAGGCAGATGAGCCAGGAAGAGCGCGAAGACACCACCCTCTACAAGGTGGTGATGAACCACGAGGAGCAGTATTCGATCTGGCCCGCCGACCGCGAGCTGCCGGCGGGGTGGAGCGAAGCCGGGTTCCAGGGCCCGAAGGCCGAGTGCCTGGCGTACATCGAAAAGGTGTGGACCGACATGCGGCCCAAGGCGCTGCGCGAGCAGATGGAGAAGGACGCAGCCGGCGGGGGGCAGGCGTGAGCGGCGGACCGAAGCCTTCCGCGCCTTCGCGCCCCAGCCCCTGGGTGGTGCTGCCGCGCCCCAACCCCGGCGCGCGCCTGCGCCTGTTCTGCTTTCCCTATGCCGGCGGCGGCGCGGCGATCTTCGCGCCGTGGGGCCGCATGCTCCCGGCCGAGGTGGAGGTGGTGGCGGTGCAGCTCCCCGGGCGCGAGAACCGCATCGGCGAGCGGCCCATCGCCGAGATGGGCGAGCTGATCCCGAAGATGGCCGAAGAGCTGGCGCGCTTCATGGACCGGCCGTTCGCCTTCTTCGGCCACAGCAACGGCGGGCTGATGGCGTTCGAGCTGACCCGGCTGCTGCGCCGCGAGGGGCGCACGGGCCCGCTGTGCCTGATCACCAGCGGCCGCCCCGCGCCGCACGTCGACATCGACTCCCCCGAGCTGCACGCGCTCCCCGAGGCCGAGTTCCACGACGCGCTCCGGCGCTTCAACGGCACCCCCGAAGAGGTGCTGCAGAACGCCGAGATCATGGCGCTGATCACCCCCATGCTGCGCGCCGACTTCGCGCTGGGCGAGAACTACGTCTACACCCCCGAGCCGCCGCTGGCCATCCCGGTCGCGTCGTACGGCGGGCGCACCGACGCCGAGGTGCCCGAGTGGTCGATCGAGGCGTGGCGCGACCAGGCGGCCGGCGAGTTCCGCGTGGTGATGTTCCCCGGCGGCCACTTCTTCATCAACGAGGACCGCGACCGGGTGCTGGCCGAGCTGACCCGCGACCTGCGGAGCGTGCTGGCGCGCCCGGGCGGCTACCCCGCGCATGCCTGAAACGTGGATGCCCGGCCCGGAGCGCCCCGCGGCCGAGCCGGGCCAGGTGCACGTGTGGCGCGCGTCGCTGGCGCTGCCGCCGGCCGGGCTGGCCGCGCTGCACCGGGTGATCTCGGACGACGAGCGCTCGCGAGCCGGGCGCTTTCGCTTTGAGGTGCACCGCGACCGCTTCATCGCCGGCCGCGGGATCCAGCGCTTGCTGCTGGCGCGCTACCTGGGTGCCGACCCGGCCGGGCTGCGCTACCGCCTGGCGCACCACGGCAAGCCGTCGCTCGACGCGCCGTGGGACGCGGCGGACCTGCGCTTCAACGTGTCCAACGCCGAAGACGGGCTGCTGGTGGCCGTGACCACCGGGCGCGAGCTGGGCGTGGACCTCGAGGCGGTGCGCGCCTTGGGCGACCGAGACGAGGTGGCGCGCCGCTTCTTCTCGGCGCCCGAGGTGGAGGTGTACGACGCCGTGCCCGAGGGCGAGCGCGACGCGGCGTTCTTCACCTGCTGGACGCGCAAGGAGGCCTACATCAAGGCGCTCGGCGAAGGGCTGTCGATGCCGCTGGACTGCTTCGACGTGACGCTGCGCCCCGGCGAGCCCGCGCGCCTGCTGGCCACCCGCGGCAACCCCGCCGAGGCGGGCCGCTGGACGCTGCGCGAGGTGGACCCCGGCCCCGGCTGGATGGGCGCCGTGGCCGTGGAAGGCGCCGGCTGGGAGCTGCGCCTGTACGACTGGGACCCCGCGAACCCGATGGTGGCGCGGCGGGATTGACGGGCGGCGGCGCGAGGGTGGCCAGCGGCGCCCCCCGGCGCTTGCGCGGCGCCCGCCTCCGCGAGACACTCATCGGCGGCCGGATCGTTCGGCCGCCTCGCACACGCAGGGACGTCGCCGGCGCGGTCCGCCGCCGGCGGCCCGGTCGCCGCGGCCGCCGGGTCTTCACTCCGCTTCATCACGCATCTCACGCCGTCTCCGTCCCCGACTCGATCTCGACACTCCCATGGAAGCAGTCGCGCGGAAGATCCTGAATTCCGCCAAGGAGATGGCGCCCGGGCGCTTCGAGGTGCGCCCGGCCACGCGCCAGAGCCATCCGCACGTGGCTTGGCGCGACTACGACGTCGCGAAGCGGATCATGGAGGTCCTCGGCTTCCGCTGGGTGGGCGACGTGGACGTGGTGAGCGTCACCAACAACGACTCGATCAGCCGCCCCACCGTGCTGCGCATCTTCGTGAGCCACGACGGGGTGATCGTGGGCGGCTTCTACCGGATGGCGCTGCGCTGGACGTTCGGCGGGATCCTGGGGCGGCTGGCGGGCGGCGGGAAGGGGATCGTGGACGTTTCCAGCGCCTTCACCGACGGCACCGTGCTCGAGACCTCGTCGGCGCCGCTGGTGGGGCGCTGGGAGAGCCCGCCCTTCCTGCGCCGCGAGTATCAGCCGCAGATGCACCCGGCCGCGCTGGTGGCGCGGCACATCCAGCGGGTGGGCGAGCAGATGGGGTGGAACCCGGCCGCGCAGCCCTGCCGCGTCGCCACGCTCGACGAGGTGGTGGCGGTCACCGACGCCATCGAACGGAAGAAGCGCGAGTTCCGGCAGTCGATCGGCTGGATCACGCGTGACGAGCTGGCCAAGCACGGCGCCACCGGCGCGCAGCTCGACAAGCTCTACGCCATCGTTCAGCGGATGGTGGCCGCGGAGGCCGCCACCTCGCACAGGCCACACCCCTTCGGCCTGGGTGGGCTGCCGAGGCCTGCCGCCGCCGCGTCCACCTTCGTGGCGCCCCCGCCTCCGCCGCCGCCGTCCGCGCCTGTCGAGACGGCCGCTTCTCCCGCCGCGACGGCGGGTTTCGAGACGGGCCGGACGGAAGACGTACCGGATGCCGCGCCATCCGCCACCGCCTCCCTGCCCGAGCCCGTGGCGGCGGAAGTGCCGGGCGCGCCCGCCGAACCGCCGCTGGTCGATCTCCCGCTTTCCGGCAGCGCGCTGGACGCCGAGCCCGCGCGGCCCGACGCGGGAACGGGTCCCGCCGTCGGTCACCCGCGGCCGCTGGAGGAGGTGGTCGGCCGCGCGCTGGTGATGAACGCGCTGCTCAACCTGCACTTCCGCGCGCCGGTGGAGGTGGTGCGGCGCTGGGTGGAGGCGAACGGCGTGGCCGAGCACCTGTCGCCGCGCGAGCGCGCGCTGCTGGCCAAGCCGAACGCCGAGGTGACGCCGGAGGAGCGGGCGGAGCTGCGCGGCTACATGGAAGGGCTGTGGGCGCTGCTGTGGGCCGGCGTCGTGGCGTACGACCTGTCGCCCGACCGCGCGGTGCCCGCCGACATGGCCAGGCTGGTTCCCAGCCTGAAGAAGAACGAAGACGCTTCGATGCTGTCCGGCCGCATGCGGCTGCGCTCCGCCGCCGAGCTGGCCGGCATGCGCGACGAGTACGAACGCCGGTACGGCGCGATCATGAACGACCTGTCACCCCCCGACCACATCGCGCGGCTGGAGCAGCGGCGGAAAGCGCTCGCGTGGGTGCTGGACTCCACGGCGGACTGGGACACCATGGTGACCACCGCGCGCTGGCCGTGATCCCATCCGTTCTGCCGCGGTTTCGCACCCCGCCGGCCGGCCGTCGTCTGTGATCCGGCGAACCGGTGGTTTCGCCCTCACTGTCATCCTGCTTTCCCTGTTCGCCGGGGCGGGGCAGGCGCGAACGGCCCTGGCGCAGGAGGGGAGCCCCTTCCACACCACCACCTGTCCCATCCCGGCAGGCGTTCAGGGGTATCCGGTCACCGTGCGGGCGGTGGATCCCGGTGAGATGGGTCCATCGTACGCGGCGGCGCTGGCGGAAGCGGCGGCCCGGCGCTGGCTGGTGCCGTCTCCGCGCCGGAGAGATTACGTCGCGCCGGGCGAGCGGATCAGCCGGACCGTTCCGCCGGAGCCGCGGTGGGCGGACGACTGGCAACCGATGGCCCGTCACGTGGCGCGGATCGCCGCGACGCTGTATCGCGACGGCCGACGGCCCTCGGCAAGGGTGGTCAGCGCTTCGGGCGACACCCTCTTCGACGCTTCGCTCGGCTCGATCTTCGGCGATTCTCCCCACGACCATCCGCTGCCTCCGTTCCCGGTGGCCATTACCGCCGACTCGGTCCAGGTGATCGTCGGCCTGGGAGAGACGCCGGATTCCGCGGCGGCCGGCGTGGCGCGCTTTGCCGCGCAGCAGCGCCCCGCGCGCATGACCACCCGGCCGCGCATCACCGCGCCACCGCGGGACGACCCACGCGCACCTCGCTTTGCCCGGGTGAAGTACGACGTCGACGCGGATGGACGGATCGGGCAGGTGGAGGTGCTGGCGACCTCCGCCCCCGGCTTTGCATCGGCGGTTCGCGCCGGGCTCCGGCAGGCGCGCTTCGCACCCCCGCAGTCCAACTGCAGGCCGATCTCCCAGACGATGGTGCAGAACTTCGGAGGGCCCGGGGTCGAGCTTCGATAGGCGTCCGCAGCGATGCATCCGGGGCAGTAACCGAAGCCTGGCGCGCCGCGCGACGCGCAGCCGGTCGCCCGCGCGCTACGCTGGCAGCAACTCCTGTCATCCCGACCCCGCTAGGAGCCATACTGTCGCATGTCTCTATGCGACATATTTGCAGACATTTCTCTACCGAAAACACTTGACCGTGGATGGTTGCGCCTCTACCTTCTGAATCAGGATTCAGTAGCAGTTCGCTTTGAGGCGCGTCCCACCGATTCTCGTACCAGATTGGTCTACGGTCGGATTTGATGAACGTGCACGCCACCCCGGCTGAGCCCGGTTGGCGAGCCGAGATGGTGCGGACACGGCGGGAACGTGGATCGTTCTTTTCAGGACTACACGTTGTTTGTCGATCCGGATTCTCCGGGTAGTCTGCGACCAGCGGCTCGGCGGTCCTTTCCCCGAGCTGCCCTTTATTCCACTTCTTCACTTGGGGAGGCACAGATGAGCGAGGTGAGCGTGCTGGTGGTGGTCGACGTCGAAGGTGCAATGTCGACCGGGCCGACGGGCGGGCTGGGGAACAACGTGTACCTGGTCGACACCAACAAGTACATGGGGTCGGGCGACGAGGGGCAGGCGGAGCTGACGACCGTCTGCCACGATGGCCAGATCATCAACTGGACCGTGGCGCCCGTGGCCCCCGACACCCAGATCGAGATCACCGGCTTCACCGGCGGGGCGGTCAACAGCAAGTACATCAACCCCGAGAAGGTGACCACCCCCGGCGGGACGTACTGGTCGACGGCCGTGGAGGCCCAGGGCGCGACCGGGTCGCAGCAGTACTCGATCACCATGTCGGCGGAGGGGACGAACATGAACTTCGACCCCTTCCTGAACATCCTGCCGGCCTCGTGACGCCCTGTGCCGCGGGGCACCGTGCTCCGCGGCGCGGGCGCGTCGAAGCAGGGCCGTCGAGCGGCGTAATGGCCGGCGGGGCCGCTCTGCCCGACAGCACCCGGAAAGGACCGTGAACGCAGGAACCCGGCAGCGATCCCCGTTGCCGGGTTCCGCGCGTTCGGGGGCCGCGTCCAACGGGGGGCCGCGAAACCGGATGGGTACCGTCGGCATCGCGAGCTGCCGGAGCTCCGGCTTCCTCCCCCTTCCGTACGCCGTGCGCTCACGCCGCGGCGCCACACGGACGGCGTCGGCCGCGCCTCGGTTGAACCATCCGCTGCAACCGCTTATCGTACGATCTGCCACGCGCCGCGACCGCTCTTCGCGCGTGCTCTCCGCGTCGCAACCCCGCCTTCTCCATCTCCACCAGATGACCGACCTGGCCGACCGCCTCGCGGCCCTTTCGCCGGCCAAGCGCGCGCTGCTGCTGAAGATGCGCGCCGCGCCGGCGCACGCGCCGATCCCGCGGATCGCCGACGGCCCGGCGCCGCTGAGCGCCGAGCAGCGGCGGCTGTGGTACCAGCTCCAGCTGGCCCCCGGCTACCCGCTCTACACCATCCCGCTCGGCTTCACCCTGCGCGGCCGCGTGGACGTGGACGCGCTGGTGGAGGCGCTGCGCGAGCTGGTGGCGCGGCACGAGATCCTGCGCACCGCCTTCCGCGAGAGCGCCGGGATCCCCGTGCAGGAGGTGACCGACGGGAGCGCCTTCCGCCCCGAGGTGCTGGACCTGCGCGGCGACGAGTGGGCCGAGCCCGAGGCCAACTACCAGACCGGCGCCTTCACCCGCCGCCCGTACGACCTGGGCGCGGGCGAGACCTTCCACGCGCTCATCATCCGCGAGGCCGACGACGAGCTCCGCTTCTTCCTGGGCTTTCACCACCTGGCGGCGGACGGGTGGAGCGCGGGGGTGCTGCTGCGCGAGCTGAGCGCGCTGTACGCGGCGCGGGTGACCGGCGTGCCCGCGCACCTGGCCGAGCCCGCGGTGCGCTACCGCGACTGGGCCGCCTGGCAGCAGCGCCCCGACCGCGAGCCGGCGGACGCGGACGAGGCGTATTGGCGCGAGCGGCTGGCCGGCGCGCCGCACGTGCTGGAGGTGCCGCCCGACCGGCCGCGCCCGCCGCTGCAGGGGTGGGCCGGCGCCAAGCACCCCTTCGCCCTGTCGCCCCGCCTGACCGCCGGCGTGCGCGCGCTGGCCCGCCGCGGGGGCGCCTCGCCCTTCGCGGTGGTCGCCGCCGCGTACGCGCTGCTCCTGCGGCGCTACTCGGGGAGCGACGACGTGCTGGTGGGCACGCTGCTGGCCAACCGTCCGCGCGCCGAGCTCGAGCACGTGGCCGGCTTCTTCGCCAACACGCTCCCGCTGCGCATCCGGCTGGACGGCGACCCCACGGTGGACGAGCTGGTGCGGCGCGCGCACGCGGCCGCGGTGGGCGCGCACGAGCACGGCACCCTCCCCTTCGACCGCATCGTGGAGCTGGCCGGGGTGCGGCGCGACTTCTCGCGCCCGCCGCTGGTGCAGGCGGTGCTGACCATGGGGGACGCACCGTCGGCCTCGCTCTCGCTTCCCGGCGTGGCGGCCGAGCCGCTGGCGATGGACAGCAACACCTCGGCGTTCGAGCTGACGCTGGCGGTGGAGGACCACGGCGCCCACCTCTCCGCCGAGCTGCAGTACGCCACCGACCTGTTCGAGCGCGCCGGGATCGAGCGCTTCGCCGACCACCTGGTGGCGGCGCTGGAAGCGTTCGTGGCCGACCCCGAGCGCCGCGTCTCCCGCGTCCCCCTCGCCTCGGCCGACGAGGTGCGGGAGGTGGAGGGGTGGGCCAGCGGCGGGCCGGGCCCGGACGGGCTGTGCATCCACGAGCTGTTCGCCATGCAGGCGCGCATCACCCCCCACGCCACCGCGCTGGTCAACGCGGACCAGGCGTGGACGTACGCCGAGCTGAACCGCCGCGCCAACCGCATCGCCCACGCGCTGCGGGGGCTGGGCGTGCGGGCCGAGACACGGGTCGCCGTCTGCCTGGAGCGCACGCCGGTGCTGGTCGCCACCCTGCTGGGGGTGCTGAAGGCCGGCGGCGCCTATGTCCCGCTGGACCCCGCGCACCCCCCCGCGCGCCACCAGGCGGTGCTGCGGATGTCGGGCGCGCGGATCGTGGTCGCCGGGGATGGGAACCGCGAGGCGTTCGCAGGGATCGGCGGGGTGACGGCGATCACCCCCGCGGAGCTGGACGGCGGGCGCGACGACGAGCCGGCGCCGCTGGCCGCGCCCGGGAACCTGGCCTACGTGATCTTCACCTCGGGTTCCACCGGCGGGCCCAAGGGGGTGGAGGTCGAGCACCGCTCCGCCGGGGCGATGCTGGTGTGGATGAAGGGCGCGCTGGGCGACGAGGAGCGGTCCGCCGTGCTGGGGTCGACCTCGGTGACCTTCGACGTCTCGGTCGCCGAGATCTTCGGCACCCTGTGCTGGGGGGGCACGCTGGTGATGGTGGAGAACGCGCTGGCCGCCCCGCCGCGCCCGGTGCGCACGGCGCCGATGGTTCCCACCGCCGCGGCCGAGCTGCTGCGCGAGGGGCGCTTCCCGCCCGAGGTGGAGACGGTGCTGCTGGGCGGCGAGCCGGTGCCGCTGGCGCTCGTCCGCGAGCTGCACGAGCTGCCCGCCGTGCGCCGCGTGCTGAACCTGTACGGGCCCACCGAAGACACCACCTACACCACCTTCGCCGAGCTGGAGCCGGGGCTGATGCGCGTGCCCGTGGGCCGGCCCATCACCGGCGGGCGCGTGTACGTGCTGGACGAGGCGCTGGCGCACGCCGGCGTGGGCACGCCGGGCGAGGTGTGGACGGCCGGCGCGGGGGTGGCGCGCGGCTACGCGAGCCGCCCCGCGCTGACCGCCGAGCGCTTCTGCCCCGACCCGCACGGCCCGCCCGGCTCGCGGATGTACCGCACGCTCGACCGCGGCCGCTGGCTGAAAGACGGGCGGCTCGACTACCTGGGCCGCGCCGACCAGCAGGTGAAGGTGCGCGGCTACCGCATCGAGCTGGAAGAGGTGGAGCAGGCCCTGGCCGCGCACCCCGCCGTGGCCGAGGCCGCCGCCGCCGCGCGCGGCGACACCGGGAGCGAGCGGCGGCTGGTGGCGTACCTCGTCCCTCGCGACGCCGGTGCGGCGCCCGCGCCCGCCGAGCTGCGCGCGTGGGTGCGCGAGCGGCTGCCGGAATACATGGTGCCCTCGGCGTTCGTGTGGGTGGAGGGGCTGCCGCGCACCACCAGCGGCAAGCTGGACCGCCGCGCCCTTCCCCAGCACGAAGACACCGCGGCGGTGCAGGCGTACGTGGCCCCCCGCACGCCGCTGGAAGAGCGCCTGGCGGAGATCTGGCGCGAGGTGCTGGGCGTGGAGCGCGTGGGGGCGCACGACGACTTCTTCGACCTGGGGGGCCAGTCGATCCTGGCGATGCGGCTGGTGGCCCGCGTGCGCGAAGAGCTGGGCGGCGAGGTGGCCGTGGCCGAGCTGCTGCAGGCGCCCACGCTCGAAGACATGGCCGCGGCGATCGGCGGCGGGAAGCGCGGCGTGCGGCTGCCGCTGGTGGCGCTGCAGACCTTCGGCGACCGGCCGCCGCTCTTCCTGGCCCACCCGGCCGGGGGCCACGTGGTGTGCTACCGCAGCCTGGCGGCGCTGCTGGCGCCCCGGCAGCCGGTGTACGCACTGCAGCCCCGCGGCGTGCAGGACGGGCAGACGCCGCTGACCGGGCTGGAGGAGATGGCCGCCTACTACGTGGACGCCGTCCGCGGGCTGCAGCCGGAGGGGCCGTACCGGCTGGGCGGCTGGTCGTTCGGCGGGGTGGTGGCGTGGGAGATGGCGCGGCGGCTCGAGGCGGCGGGTGCGCGGGTGGAGCTGCTGGTGCTGTTCGACACCGCCGCGCTCACCCCCGAGGGGCTCCGGCTGGAGTTCGGCGACCCGGCCGAGGTGGTGTGGCACACGGTGGCGGGGCTGGCCGGCTACGCCGCCGCGCGCAGGGTGAACGTGGACGACCTGCGCGGGCTGGAGCCGCGCGAGCAGGCGGCCGCCATGATCCGGCTGATGGACGCGCCGCGGCTGCTGGACGAGACCCGCGTGGACGACGTGCTGGCGCTGACCGCGCTGCGCAGGGCCAACCTGCAGGCGCAGATCGACTACGTGGCGCGCCCGTACGGCGGCCACCTGACCTACGTGTGCACCGCCGGGTCCGAGACGCCGGACGGGCGCTTTCCCGGGGTGGAGTTCTGGAGCGCGCTGGCCGGCGGCGGCACCACCGTGCACCGCGTGGGCGGCAGCCACGGCACCATCCTGCACGAGCCCCACGTGAACGACCTGGCCGCCGCCATCCTGGCGATGGACGGCGGCTGACCGGTTTCGAAAGAGCCCCTGACGCCGATGCCGATCCCGCGCGGATCCGGCGCGCACGACGAAGCCCTCTCCGGCGGATGGAGAGGGTTTCGTCATCCCGGGATCGGCTTCACCCCGGAGGCTGCAACAGCTCGTCGGATGTGAGGAGCAGCACCCCGGGGTCGTTCGCGACGGCGTTCCGGAGGTCTGGGGTAAAGCCGGTCCTCGCGAACAGCAGGTGTGCGGGCTCGGCGCCTTCGTAGTACTTCGCCCGGGCCGTGTCGCGCCTGAGCTCCGCCAGGACGCTGGCGCGGACGGGGTTTTTCCACCACTTGCATTCGCCCGCCACACGCCGTCCGTCCAGCAGGGTGCCGGCCACGTCGAAGTCGTGGTCGGCCGCCCATATCTTCCCCACCGCCTGTGCCGGCACACCCAGCCGCTCCTGCCCGTACAGCGACAGCCAGCTCCGGCAGATCTCCTCGAAGCGATCGGCCATGTACTCGTCCAGGCGTGGATGGATCACGCCGTTCCACACCATGTCTGCATGCCCCGACTGCAGCGCAGAGACGTTCGGCAGCACGAAACGGAAGTGGAACGTGAGGAACGGATCGTTCAGGTAGTAGCGGGTGTTGCGGCTCCGCTCCGGGGCGGCCACGTCCAGCGAGTGCATCCGCCGCAGCAGCCGCATCGCCTCGAGCCGGTCGATGTAGGGCGTGATGCTCGTGCCCTGCTCGCCCTTCTGCATCACACGGTTCATGATCTCGCCGCGCTCGGTGAGGCCGTCCGCCACCGCGCGCAGGATGCCCGCATACCGCGCCGGCGATTGCAGCTCCGCCTGCAGCAGCTGCATCGGCTCGTCGCGCAGCGGCGCGCCGTCGTCCAGCGCCAGCCTGCATACGTTGGCGGCGATGTCTTCGGCCGCCTCGCAGAGCGACAGGTAGTATGGCATTCCGCCGAAGATCCCGTACGCGCGCAACTGGTCCGCCGCGCTCCAGCCGGGAAAGAACCGCGCCGCGTCGCGGAACGAGAGCGGGGTGATCTCCAGGTCGCACGATTGCCTGCCGTGCAATGGATTGCGCTCGTACAGCAGCCCTTCCATGAACGCCACCGCCGATCCGCACAGCACCAGCTTCAGCGGAGTACCCGCGCGGCGCACCTCGTCCCAGATCTTCTGCAGGATCGACGGGAGCGCCTTGTTGTCTTCGCACAGGTACGGGAACTCGTCGATCGCGACCACCAGGGGTTTTCCGTTCGCGCCGATCCAGTTCCGCAGGTACCCCATGACCCCTTCCCAGTCCAGCTGGCTGTTCAGCACGGGATCGCCGCCCAGCGCCTGTGCGATCGCCCGCTGAAACAGCATCCGTGAATCACCATCCGTGATCCGTGTCGCCTGGAAGTACACGTGGGGGCGGCCCTCCAGTGCCCGCTGCAGCAGCGTGGACTTTCCCACTCTCCGCCGGCCATAGGTCACGATGAGCGACGGCTTGGGAGTGGCGAACTGCCCCGCAAGCACCTTGATCTCCCGCTCTCGTCCGATGAACATGCCCGCCTGCCCCGGCATAAGGTTATTAAGATTACCGTAATCAAGATTACCTAAGCCGGGCACTCTGGTCAAGTACAAGGTAATTCAAATTACCGTAATTCTGATTACCTTATTTAGGCGCTCTGGCCTGAGTGCCGCTCAGGGCGCAACGTTTCGCGGACGCCTCTCCCGTTCCCCGTCCCCGACGATCACCGAGATGCCCTTCACCCAACCGCCGCCGACGCTGGGGAACCAGTGGGACGAGGACCTCGCGCTGCGCTCGCTGCTGGCGCGGCTCCTTCCCGCGCCGGTGCTGGCCGGGGTCGAGCCGTCGCTGGCGGAGATGGGGCGGCTTTCGGCGGAGCTGTACCCGGCGCAGCTCGCCGACCTGCACAACGAGCCGCGGCTGGTGCAGTGGGACGCGTGGGGGAACCGCGTGGACCGCATCGAGCTGACGCCGCTGTGGCTCACCGCCGAGCGCATCGCCGCCGGGCACGGCGTGGTGGCCGCGGCGTACGAGCGGGCGCACGGGGCGCTTTCGCGGGTGCACCAGTTCGCGCTGGCGTACCTCTTCACCCCCTCCACCGACATCTACTCGTGCCCGCTGGCCATGACCGACGGCGCCGCCCGCGCGCTGCTGGAGAGCGGGAACGACGAGCTGATCCGCCGCGCCGTGCCGCACCTGACCTCGCGCGACCCGGCCGCGTTCTGGACCAGCGGGCAGTGGATGACGGAGACCACCGGCGGGTCGGACGTGGGCAGTTCGGAGACGGTGGCGCGGCGGGGGGATGACGGGGTCTGGCGGCTGTTCGGCCGCAAGTGGTTCACCTCGGCCGCCACCTCGCAGATGGCGCTCACGCTGGCGCGGCCCGAGGGGAACCCGCCCGGCGGCCGCGGGCTGGCGCTGTTCTACCTGGAGACGCGTGGGCAGGACGGCCAGCTGAACGGGATCCGCATCGACCGGCTCAAGGACAAGCTGGGGACGCGGAAGCTGCCGACCGCCGAGCTGACGCTGGACGGCACGGTGGCGACCCCCGTGCGCGGGCTGGACGGCGGCGTGCGCGGCATTGCGCCGATGCTGAACGTGACGCGCACCTGGAACGCGGTGAGCGCCGTGGCGCTGATGCGGCGCGGCGTCGCGCTGGCCCGTGCCTACGCCGGGCGCCGGCGCGCGTTCGGCGCGGCGCTGGCGGAGCTGCCGCTGCACGTGGACACGCTCGCCGGGCTGCAGGCGGAGCACGAGGGCGCGCTGCACCTCACCTTCCGCGTGGTGGAGCTGCTGGGCCGCGCCGAGGCCGGCGAACTGGACGACGCGGGCCGCGCGCTGCTGCGCATCCTTACCCCCATCGCCAAGCTGACCACGGCGCGGCAGGGTGTGTCGGTGGCCAGCGAGGTGGTGGAGGCGTTCGGCGGCGCGGGCTACGTGGAAGACACCGGCCTCCCCACGCTGCTGCGCGACGCCCAGGTGCTGAGCATCTGGGAAGGGACGACCAACGTGCTGGCGCTGGACACCCTGCGGGCGCTGCACGACGCCGGCGGGCTGGACCCACTGGTGGCCGAGGTGGCGCGGTGCGCGGCGGAGGTGCGCGACCCGGGGCTCGCCGCGCCGGTGCAGGCGTCGCTGCGGGCGACCGAGCGCGCGGCCGGCTGGCTGCGCGAGGCCCGCCGCGCCGGCGAGGCGCAGGTGCAGGCGGGCGCCCGCCGCTTCGCGCTCACGCTGGGGCGCGCGCTGGAGGCCGCGCTGCTCGCCCACCACGCGCAGTGGGCGCTGGACCGCGGCGACGCCCGCCCCGCCGCCGCAGCCCGCCGCCTTGCCGCCAACGGCATCGACCTGGTCGCATCGGGCGTGTCGGCGGCGGACGCGCGCCTGCTGGTGTCGGAGCGCGCGGAAGCCGGGGCGGCGCCGGAGCCATCATCATCCCCGACCCCCGTGGAAACCGCGGCCGCGGCGGACTGAGCCGAACGCGCGACCACCGGCGGCCGGTGCCTGCGACGCGAGCCACACCGCACGTGCGGCTCCGTGACCACCTGCGGCGGCGGCATCGACGCCTGCGGAGCGACGGGTGCCGATTCGTCAGCCGGGTGACGGCGACAACGAGAAGGGCCGCGGCTTGCGCTGGGCTGCGGCCCTTCAGCTTCAGGATTCGCGTCGACGCGAAGGCCGAAGCGCCGACCGCGCCACGTCGTAAGATCTTTATCCGACAATTGGGAACCGCGCCACGCCTCGTCCGTCGGAATCGAGGCGACGACGCCCCTACTGCTGGGGATGAGGTGACCCGGTTTCCGGATCCATCATGTTCCACAGCCCTTCCCCTTTCCGTCTAAAATACTGCGAGAGATGCAGTTCCGTATATCGGTAGAATTCTGCTACTATCCGGCACGTCCGATGCGGTGCGGCCGGGTGCCCTCCGGCGGACACCACGCCTCATCCGCCGTCACCTTACCGATCTCCTCAGGAGGAACGTGATGCACCTTCGCACCCTCTCCCTCACCCTGGTCGCGTCGGCATCGCTCGCTGCGTGCGGCACGCACGACCTGGCGGTGACCGGGCCCGAGCGCGCGCCCGACGATCCGCGCGGCCACCACACCTCCAACTACTGCGTTCGCTTCAACGTTCCCGCGGTGGGCACCATCTTCGGCGCGCCGATCCCCAACCCGCCGGGGACCGTGGTGTGGGTGGAGCAGTCGATCCCCGTGTCGGTGAACCGGTTCCTGCTCTCCACGGGCGTGTGGACGTACAACTGGATGCGCATCGAGCCTGCGCCGGCGGTGTTCACGCTGGCCTCGGGGAACACGGGGCACACCAACAACATCAACGCCGGCTTCGACTTCACCGGGCTGCCGTTCGCGGCCACCTCGGTGGTGTTCCACTTCCTGGACATGGGCGGCCACGAGAACCTGAGCGTGAACGGCAGCCCCATGTTCGTGGGCCAGATCACCGCGCCCCCACCCGTGATCGCCGGGATCGGGGTGGGGTCGGTGTGGGCGGGGGTGCCCGGCGGCTCGCAGGGCACCGTCACGCTCACCGGAAGCGCGGCCAACCCGGTCAAGCGGGTGCTGGTGGGCGGGCAGGAGCTGTGGCTCGACACCGTCTGCGCCTACCCGTGAACGCAGGCTCTCCGCGGCGTGACGAAGCGGAACTGAACGTGCAGCCGCGGCTGGCGATGTCGTAAGCGGCAATCTCATGGAGGGCACAGGGGACACGGAGGGATCGAGCATTCCTCCGTGTCCTCTCTGCCCTCCACGAGCGTTCAGCGGTTCTCGGTACGGCGAGCGGACCGACGAAGCGTTGCGGGGATATCGATAATGATTATTGTTTAGCGGGATCGATCTTCAACGGGAGGGCGGATGGAAGAGAGCGGCCAGGCAGAGGAAGGGGCGACCGGCGGCGGACCACGGTGGTGGAGCGACACGGTGGTGCGCGGCTTCGTGCTGGCCGGGATCACCCTGCTGGGCGTTGTGGCGGGGTTCGCGCTGCAGGCCGCGGGGCACCCGTGGCTGCACTGGGCGTTCTTCGGGGTGGCGTTCCTGGCCGGCGGCGTCCCCTCCGCGAAGGTGGCGTGGGACGAGCTGGTGGGCGAGCGCAAGCTGAACGTGGACCTGCTGATGGTGCTCGCCGCGCTCGGCGCCGCCTCGGTGGGGCAGGCGGGCGACGGGGCGATCCTCCTCTTCCTCTTCTCCCTGTCCAACGCATTGCAGGCGTGGGCGTTCGGGCGGACGAAGAACGCGATCCGCGCGCTGATGAAGCTGCACCCGCAGGGCGCGACCGTGGTGGATGCCGGCGGGGGCGAGCGCTGGGTGCGGCTCGACGAGCTGCGCCCCGGCGACACCGTGCTGGTGCACCCCGGCGAGCGCTTCCCCGCCGACGCGCGGCTGGCCGACGGCCACACCTGGGCCGACGAGAGCGCGCTGACCGGCGAATCCGTTCCGGTGGACAAGGCGCCCGGCGACGCGCTGTTCGGCGGCACGCTGAACGGCGAGGGGGTGGTGCGCGCCCGCGTGGAACGGCCGGCTTCGGAGAGCGCGCTCGCGCGGCTGGTGCGGATGGTGGAAGAGGCGCAGGCGGCGAAAGGCCCCACCGAAGAGTTCGCGGCGCGCTTCGAGGGGCCGTACACCATCGCCGTCCTCCTCTCCGTCCCGGTCGTCTTCTTCGCGCTGTACCTGCTGGGCGGTGTGGCGGCCGGCCCCGCGTGGTACCGCGCGATGACCTTCCTGGTGGTGGCCTCACCCTGCGCGGTGGTGATCAGCACGCCCGCCGCCGTCCTGGCCGCGATGGCGGCGGGGGCGCGCAACGGCACGCTGTTCAAGAGCGGCGCGGCGCTCGAGGCGCTGGCCGCGGCGCGCATCGTGGCGTTCGACAAGACGGGCACGCTCACCGAGGGGAAGATGCGCCTGGTGGAGGTCGCCGTGCTGGAGGGGGACGAGGACGAGGCGCGCGCCCTGGCCGCCGGGCTGGAGCGGCACAGCGAGCACCCCGTGGCGCGCGCGGTGGTCGACGGCTGGCCGGGGGATGCCCCCCGGTTCGATGACGTGCAGGCGGTGCGCGGGCAGGGGATCCGCGGCGAGCTGGCCGGCGAGACGGTGTGGGCTGGCAGCCGGCGGATGGCCGCGGCGCAGGGCGCCCAGGTCGGCGCGGAGGCCGAGCGGCGGCTGTCGGCGCTGGAGAGCGGCGGCGTGACGGCCATCCTGCTGGGCCGCGGCGCGCGCGTGGTGGCCGTGCTGGGTGTGGCCGACACGCCGCGCGCCGAGGCGCCGGCTGCCATCCGCGCGCTGCGCGCCCGCGGCCTTCGCGTGGTGATGCTCACCGGCGACCGTGAAGCCGTGGCCCGCCACGTGGCGGCGGACCTGGGGATCGACGAGATCCGCGCCGAGCTCCTCCCCGAGCACAAGCTGGAGGCGATCGCGAAGCTCAGGCGCGAGGGGCGCGTGGCGATGGTGGGCGACGGCGTGAACGACGCCCCCGCGCTGGCCGCGGCCCACGTTGGCGTGGCGATGGGGAGCGGGAGCGACGTGTCGCTGGAGAGCGCCGACCTGGTGCTGATGAAGAGCGACCTCTCGCGGTTGGCCGGCGCGGTGGGGCTGGCCCGGAAGACGGCGGCCACGATCCGCTTCAACCTGGCCTTTGCGATGAGCGTGATCGTGATCATCGGCACGCTGTCGCTCTTCGGCCTGGTGCCGCTGCCGCTAGGCGTGGTGGCGCACGAAGGCGGCACCATCTTCGTCGTCGTCGTTGGCCTGCGGCTGCTGGCCCATCGCTTCGGGCACCAGGCGGAGGCGCCGGAGACGCGCAGGGCGGGCGCGGCGGCTCGCGGCGTCGTGACCGCGGAGGTGCCGGGGGATTGAAGGGGAGCCGGGAACAACACGAAAGGCCGGCGCGGATTTCTCACCGCGCCGGCCTTCGCCGTCCAGGCTTCACCCGCTCGCGCTCAGAGGGGCGTGTAGCTGTAGCACACCGTGCCGACGTCTCCGTTGTTGTCGGTGACCTTCAGCGTCCCCTGGTGGGGCTTCGAGCACGACTCGTACGCACGCAGCGCGGTGACGTAGTAGGTGGCCGAGGTGGAGACGGTCACGCCGTTCTCGATCCACTGGTACGATGCGATGGTGCCGTCTGCGTCGGTCGACTGGTAGGCATCGTACCGGTAGTCGTAGCCGCCGCCGTTGGAGCCGAGCACCGTGAGGTTCACCCGCGCGACCGGGGCGATCGAGGCGCTGGGCGGGCGCGGCTGGCGCGCCTCGACCGGCTGATGGTCACATCCGGCTACCGCGATCAGGGCGACCACGTACGCGAGATACCGCTTTGAGTGGAACATGCATCCTCCTGGGGACAAGGGAAAACGTGGGGGTACACTCGAGGATATCCAAACCACGGCAACAGTGCAATTGATTGGCGCCAACAAATCGTCGTGCCTCGCGCGCGTGTTTCACTTCCGACGCAAAACAGGCGGCCGAGGGTCATCCCCGGCCGCCTCTCGCGTAGCGGTCAGTTGTTCGTAGACGTATCGAGAAGGATCAAGCCGGCTCCACCACCAGCTTGCCGCGCAGCATGTTCATCCCGCAGGTCCAGGTGAACTCGCCGGCCTTGTTCGGCGTGAACTCCACGGCCGTGCTCTTGAACGCCGGCAGGTCGCGCGCGATGCCGAAGTCGCCGAACACCACCTGCTCGCTGCAGCTGCTCGTCTCGTCGCGGTAGAAGTCGAGGCGTACGGGGCGGCCCTGCTTTACCCGCACCGTGTCGGGGCTGTAGCCGCCCTTCACGGTGATCTTCACCTCCTGCACGCCCCCGTCGGTCTCCTGCGCCGCCACCGCCTGCCGCTCGCCGAAGAAGTACCACAGCACCGCCGCGATGGCGGCTGCTCCGCCGATCAGCACCAGGATCTCGCTGGTATCCATCGTTCCACCTCGTCCGCAAGTCGTTAAGGGCGAATGAATTCGCTGCAACCACCACACGAAGTCCGCCTTCGCGGACTACACCGTTCAGCCCGACCGAGAGTCCGGTGCACGGAACGGGGCTTTGCGCGCCTTCGCACGAGCGCCCGCTCCGCGCTCCGCAATGTGTCGCCACTCCCAACCATGTAGTCCGCGAAGGCGGACTTCGTGTCGTTGTTGCCGCGGTTTCAACCGCCCGGTCTGAGCCCGAGCCCGGTCTGAGCCCGAGCCCGGTCTGAGCCCGGTCTGAGCCCGGTCTGAGCCCGGGCCTGGGGCCGGGGCCGGGCCGAACCTGGCCCAGCCCGGTCTTCGGTCCTTCGCCTCAGATCTTCGCCCGGCGCAGCCGCAGCGAGTTGGTCACCACGCTCACGCTCGACAGGCTCATCGCCGCGCTGGCGATCACGGGGCTCAGCAGCCAGCCGAACACCGGGTACAGCACGCCGGCCGCGATGGGGATCCCGATCACGTTGTAGACGAAGGCCCAGAACAGGTTCTGCTTCACCGTGCGGATCGTCGCGCGGCTCAGGCGGATGGCGCTCACCACGCCGCGCAGGTCGCCGCGGATCAGCGTGACGTCGCTGGCCTCGATCGCCACGTCGGTCCCCGTGCCGATGGCGATGCCCACGTCGGCCTGGGCCAGCGCGGGGGCGTCGTTGATGCCGTCGCCCACCATCGCCACGCGGCGCTTCTCCTCGCTCTGCAGCCGCTTCACCTCGCGCGCCTTCCCTTCCGGCAGCACCTCGGCGAGGACGCGGTCGATCCCCGCCTGCTTCGCCACGGCCTCGGCGGTCCGCCGGTTGTCGCCGGTGATCATCACCACCTGCAGCCCCATCCCCCGCAGCGTGGCGACCGCCTCCTTCGACTCCGGCTTGAGCGTGTCGGCCACGGCCACGATCCCGGCGTAGCGCCCGTTCACCGCCGCGAAGGTCGGCGTCTTCCCCGCATCAGCCAGCTCGGCGGCGCGCGTCTCGGCGTCGGCCACGCCGATCCCGCGGTCGCGCAGCAGCTTCGCGTTGCCGATCAGCACCGCGCGGCCGTCCACCGTGGCCTCGATGCCG
This sequence comes from Longimicrobium sp., assembly GCA_036399995.1. GTDB lineage: Bacteria > Gemmatimonadota > Gemmatimonadetes > Longimicrobiales > Longimicrobiaceae > Longimicrobium. The sequence continues at coordinate 19,020 of DASWMA010000355.1, forward strand.
TGCCCGGCCAGCGCCTGGAAGCCGGTCGCGTGGGCCAGCGCCAGCCCACGCGCCTGCGCCCCGCGCACCACCGCCTCGCCCACCGGGTGCTCGCTCCCGCGCTCGGCGCTGGCCACCAGGCGCAGCAGCTCGTCCGCGTCGAACCCGTCCGCGGGCACCACGTCGGTCAGCTCGGGGCGGCCCTGCGTGAGCGTGCCCGTCTTGTCGAGGACGACCGTGTCCACCCGGTGCGCCGTCTCCAGGCTTTCGCCGCCCTTGATCAGCACGCCGCTCTCCGCGCCCTTCCCCGTCCCCACCATGATCGCCGTGGGCGTCGCCAGCCCCAGCGCGCACGGGCAGGCGATGATCAGCACGCTCACGAAGTTCACCAGCGCCATGGTGAAGCGGATCTCTTCGGGCGCCAGGATGAACCAGGCCACGAAGGTGGCGATGGCGATGCTGATCACCACCGGCGTGAAGATCCCGCTGATCACGTCGGCCATCCGCGCGATCGGCGCCTTGGAGCCCTGCGCGTCCTGCACCAGCTTCACGATCTGCTGCAGCGCCGTGTCCTTCCCCACCTTGGTGGCGCGGAAGCGGAAGGAGCCGGTGCGGTTGATGGTGGCGCCGAACACCTCGTTACCCACCGTCTTCTCGGCCGGGATGCTCTCGCCGGTCAGCATCGACTCGTCGACCGCGCTGGCGCCGTCGGTCACCACGCCGTCCACCGGCACCTTCTCGCCGGGGCGCACGATCACCACGTCGCCCGGCACCACCGCTTCCACGGGGATGTCGGCCTCGGCGCCGTCGCGGACCACGCGGGCGGTCTTCGCCTGCAGCCCCACCAGCCGGCGGATGGCGTCGGAGGTCCGCCCCTTGGCGCGCGACTCGAGCATGCTGCCCAGCAGGATCAGGGCGATGATGACGGACGCGGCCTCGTAGTAGACCGGCGGCTGCATCTCCATCGCCCCCATCCCCTCCCCATGGCCGGCCACGAAGAAGCCGGGGAAGAAGGTGGCGGCCAGCGAGTACAGGAACGCCGTGCCGGTGCCCACCGCGATCAGCGTGTTCATGTCGGCCGCGCGGTGGCGGAAGGCCGCCCACGCGCCGCGGTAGAAGCGGCCGCCGCTGTACAGCACCACCGGCGTGGTGAGAAGGAGCTGCACCCACACCGCGCCGGGGAAGTTCAGCCAGGCGATGCGCCCGTGGCTCATGGCCATCGCCAGCACCGGCAGCGACAGCACCGCCGCCACCCAGAACCGCCGCTTGAGCAGGCGGTACTCCTCCGCGTGCGCCGCCTCCAGGCTGTCTTCAGCCGTCTCGGCGCTACCCCCCTGGGGTACGCTGGACACCACGTAACCGAAGCTCTCGATGGCGCCGCGGAGCGCGGCCGGGCCGGTGGCGCCCTGCAGGTAGTCGACGCGCACCTCGCGGGTGGCCAGGTTCACGTCCACCGCCGTCACGCCCGGCTGGCGGAGGAGGTGGTGCTCCAGCGGCTGGGCCGAGCCCCCGCGCCGGGCCGAGTCGTCCACCACGAACTCGGCCCGCGCGGTGCCGGCCGTGCCGTAGCCCGTGTCCTTCACCACGCCGATCAGGTCGCCCACGCCGGTGGTGGCCGGGTCGTACTCCACCGTGGCTCGGTTGGTCGCCAGGTTCACCCCCGCGCGCCGCACCCCCGGCGCCTTCGCCAGCGACAGCTCCACCCGCCGCGCGCACGACGCGCACGTCATCCCGGTGATGGGGATGTCGACGCGCTCCGCGGGCCCGTCCGTGGCGGCCGGCTTCGGCTTCGCGCGCCCCATCTGCAGCTGCACCACAGGCTGCGTGGGAGCGGCGGCGCCGGTGCCGTTCGCGTGCCCGGCGTGGTGGTGCCCGGCGTGCGCGCCCGCCGCGGCGGGCTGCGCCTTCGGCCGCCCCATCCCCAGCTGCACCATCGGCTGCGCCGGCAGCGCACCTGAATGGGGTTCAGGGGGTCCCTGCGTCGTCACCGTGCCTGCGCTCTGCGCGCCGGCGGCGTGACGATGCCCCGCGTGCGGATCGGCCGTGTGGGACGCGTGGTCGTGCGCGTCGTCTTCGGACGCGGAGGCGGCGTACTTCGCCGGGTCGGCGTCGAAGCGCTGCTTGCAGCCGGCGGAGCAGAACCACCAGGTGCTGTCGCCGTATTCGCTGCTCCCGGCGGCGTCCGCCGGGTCCACCGTCATCCCGCACACGGGATCGACGACGGTCGTGTGTATGTGTTCCATGGCCGCCTCCTCAGCGGGCGTGCTTGTACATCAGGTCCAGCACCTCGGTGTACGCCTCTTCGCGACTGTGGTCGTCGCCGCTGGCCAGCGCGTCGGTGATGCAATGCCGCAGGTGATTGCGCATCAGCAGCTTGCCCACGCCGCGCAGCGCCTCGTGCACGCTGGCCACCTGCACCAGCACGTCGCCGCAGTAGCGCTCGTCCTCCACCATCCGCTGCAGGCCGCGGATCTGCCCCTCGATGCGCTTGAGCCGCGCGAGCGCCTGTTGCTTCAGCTCGGGCTCCAAGTGCGTGGCGTGGCGCGTCTCGAAATCGGCTTGGGTTTCCATGTCCATCGTCTCTCCGGGTCCGTTTAGGGTACCCCCCTACCCTATTTGCTCCTGAATGATAACCAACTCGTCAAGGGGCGCAAGGGGGAGACACATCGATAGTTCGACAAGGATACCAGTGCCGCCCGGCCGATGCTCGGTCCGGAGAAGGACCCGCTCGCCGGCGCCGCGACCGCCAAACTGCGTGGGCGGCTTCGCCGCGAGTATCGGAGGGAAGGGAGTCAGGGGGAGAACTTCTTCGTGGGTCTCCCCCTGACTCCCTTTTCCTCCGATGCTCTGCGTTCATGCAGTTCAACCCGCTGCGGATGACGCGAGAATGCATACCCATCGGCAGATCCGGCCTGGAACGACACGCGACCCTCCCGCCGGGCGGAGAGAGGGTCGCGTCCGTCCTTCGGGGCGTGCCGCGCGTCAGTTCAGCGACGAATCGGGGACGGCGTTGCTGACGACAAAGTGGGTCTCGTGCGGCTCCAGACCCTGGATGTTCACCACGAAGCGGTACACGCCGGGGCGCGGGAAGGCCATCCCCACCATCGTGAACACCTGGTTGGCGGTGGAGAACTCGCCGGGGGGCACGATGGGCGGGCTGATGTCGCCGGTGGCCTCGAAGAGGAGGCTGTCCTGGTCGT
>DASWMA010000356.1:0-1614 GCA_036399995.1 Longimicrobium sp.
AGGCGGCGCAGTTCGACCTGTCGCTCGGCCTGGCCCCGCGCGGCGGGCGGATCGCGGGCGAGGTGATCTACGCCACCGCGCTCTTCGACCGGGCGACCGCCGAGCGCTTCGCGGGCTTCCTGCGCCGCGTGCTGGAAGAGATGGCCGCGGACGACGCGAAGCCGGTGGACCGGCTGGAGCTGCTCTCCGCGGCCGAGCGGCACCGGGTGGTGGAGGAGTGGAACGCCACCGGGGCCGCCTCCCGCGCCGGTGCGTTCGTCCACGAGCGCTTCGAAGCCCAGGTGGAGCGCACGCCCGGCGCGGCCGCGCTCGTCTGGGAAGATGAGACGCTGAGCTACACGGAGCTGAACGCGCGGGCGAACCGGCTGGCGCACCACCTCCGCTCGCTCGGCGTCGGGCCCGACGTGCGTGTGGGGATCTGCGCGGAGCCGGGCCTGGAGATGGTGGTGGGGGTGCTGGGGGTGCTGAAGGCAGGCGGGGCGTACGTGCCGCTGGACCCGGGCTACCCGGCCGAGCGCCTGGCGTACACGCTGGCCGACAGCGCCCCGGCGGTGGTGCTGGTGCAGACGCACCTGCGCGATCGTGTCACGAGCGCGGACGTCCGGCTCCTCGAGCTGGACGCCGTGGCGCCGGCGTGGGCTTCGCTCCCCGCGACCGACCCGGGGCGCGGCGGGCTCACGCCGGAGCATCTGGCGTACGTCATCTACACCTCCGGCTCCACCGGCCGCCCTAAGGGTGTGCGCGTGCCGCACGGGAGCCTCGGCGCCACGCTGGCCGTGGCGGGCGACGCGTTCGGGCTCGGCGCCGGCGACCGGGTTCCCTCGCTGGCCTCGTTCGCCTTCGACATCTGGCTGTTCGAGACGCTCCTCCCCCTCCTGGGCGGCGGGACGGTGCGGCTGGTGCCGCGCGACCAGGTGCCCGACGTGCCGCGGCTGGTGGAGGATCTCGCCGGGTGCACCGCGCTGCACGCCGTGCCGGCGCTGATGCGCCGCATCGTGGAGGAGGTCCGCGCCCGGCCGGGCGGCGTCCTCCCCGAGCTGCGCCACGCCTTCGTGGGCGGCGACGCGGTCGCGCCCGACCTGCTGGAGGAGATGCGCGGCGTCTTCCCGGCCGCGGAGATCAACGTCCTCTACGGCCCCACCGAGGGGGCGATCATCTGCGCCGCGCACCTCGTCGGTGACGAGCCGGTGGCGCGGCAGATGGTGGGGCGCCCGCTGGGCAATGCCACGCTGTACGTGCTGGATCCGGCGGGCGCCCCGGTGCCGGTGGGTGCGGGCGGGGAGCTGTGCCTGGGCGGCGCCAGCGTTGCGCGCGACTACCTGGGGCGGCCCGGGCTGACGGCCGAGCGCTTCGTCCCAGATCCGTTCTCCGCCGAGCCAGGGGCGCGGCTCTACCGCACCGGCGACCGGGTGCGGTGGGTGGAAGTGCGAGAGTCCGAAAGTCCGAAAGTGCGAAAGTCTTCCGCGGGCGGCAACGATTCGCGCGAGGCTGATTCCACTCTCGCACTCTCGCACTCTCGCACTTTCGCACTGGAGTTCCTGGGGCGGACCGACCACCAGGTGAAGGTGCGCGGGTTCCGCATCGAGCCGGGCGAGATCGAGGCGCGGCTGCTGG
>DASWMA010000357.1:0-7937 GCA_036399995.1 Longimicrobium sp.
ACGGCGGAGCCCGGAGCCCGGATGTACCGCACCGGCGACCGGCTCCGCTGGAGCGCCGACGGGCGGCTGGAGTTCATCGGCAGGGTCGACGAGCAGGTGAAGATCCGGGGCTTCCGGATCGAGCCCGGAGAGATCGAGGCGGTGTTGTCGGCGCACGCGGAGGTGCGCGAGGCGCGGGTGATCGTGCGCGAGGACGCGCCGGGAGAGACGCGGCTGGTGGCGTACGTGGTGGGCGGGGCCGACGTCGAGGAGATGCGCGGGCACCTGCGGCTGAGCCTCCCGGAGTACATGGTGCCGGCTGCCTTCGTGACGCTCGACCGGCTGCCGCTGACCCCCAACGGGAAGCTGGACGTGAAGGCGCTCCCCGCCCCGGGGCACGGGCTCGCGGAGAGCCGCCACCTGGCGCCGCGCACGCCGGTGGAGGAGGTGCTGGCGGGGATCTGGGCCGAGGTGCTGGGGCAGGAGCGGGTGGGCGTGGAAGACGACTTCTTCGAGCGCGGCGGCCATTCGCTCCTGGCCATGCGCGTGCTCTCGCGGGTGCGCGAGGTCTTCGGCGTGGAGCTGCCGGTGCGCGCGATCTTCGAGGGCCCCACGGTGGCCCGGGTGGCGGAGCGGGTGGAGGAGGTCCGCCATGCGGAGCTCCCCCTCCTCCCCCCGGTGGTGCCGGTGGAGCGCACGGGGCCGCCGCCGCTCTCCTTCGCGCAGGAGCGGCTCTGGCTGGTGGACCAGCTGGAGGGGGCCGGAGCGCTCTACAACATCCCCGTGGCGCGGCGGCTGGCCGGCGCGCTCGACGTGGAGGCGCTGGGGCGCGCGCTGGGCGAGGTCGTCCGCCGGCACGAGGTGCTGCGCACCGTCTTCCGCGAGGCCGACGGCGCGCTGGAGCAGGTGATCACCCCGTTCTCGGGCTTCGCGCTGCCGCTGGCGGACCTCTCCGGCCTGGACGACGCGGGGCGCGAGGCGGAGGTGATGCGTCTCGCCGCGGAAGACGCGGCGCGCCCCTTCGACCTTGCGGCGGGCCCCCTCTTCCGCGCGCGGGTGCTGCGGCTGGGGGCCCACGAGCACGTGCTGCTCCTCTGCATGCACCACGTGGCGGCCGACGGGTGGAGCCTGGGCGTGCTCTTCCGAGAGCTGTCGGCGCTCTACGAAGCCTTCCGCGAGGGGCGGGCGTCGCCGCTCCCCGAGCTGGGGGTGCAGTACGCCGACTACGCCGTCTGGCATCGAGCGCACCTCGCGGGGGCCGCGCTGGAGCGGCACCTGGCCTGGTGGCGGGCGCGGCTCGCGGGCGCCCCCGAGCTGCTGGAGCTCCCCACCGACCACCCGCGTCCGGCGGCGCGCAGCTACCGCGGCGCGCACGAGCGGGCCGACCTCCCCGCCGGGCTGCTCGAGCGGCTGCGGGCGCTGGGGCAGCGCGAGGGCGCCACGCTGTACATGGTGCTGCTGGCCGCCTTCCAGGTGCTCCTCTCGCGCTGCGGCGCGGGCGACGACGTGGTGGTGGGGAGCCCGATCGCGGGACGCACCCGCCGCGAGCTGGAAGGGCTGATCGGCTACTTCTCCAACACGCTGGTGCTGCGGACGGAGCTGGGGGGCGACCCGCCCTTCCGCGAGGTGCTGCGGCGGGCGCGCGCGGCGGTGCTCGGCGGCTACGAGCACCAGGACGTTCCCTTCGACCGGGTGGTGGCCGAGCTGCGGCCCGAGCGCACCCTCAGCCACTCCCCCCTCTTCCAGGTGACGCTCACGCTGGACGACGGCGAGCTCTCCGGGTGGAGCCTGCCGGGGCTGCGCGTGGACGCGGTGGAGACGGAGGCCCGCGTCGCCAAGTTCGACCTCCTCCTGGCGATGGAGACGACGCCGCGCGGCCTGCGCGCCGGGCTCACCTACGCCACCGACCTCTTCGAGGGCGGCACCATCCGCCGGATGCTGGGGCACCTGGAGCGGGTGCTGGAGCAGGTCGCCGGCGACGCGGAGGTCCGCGTCTCCCACCTGAAGCTGATGGGAGACGCGGAGCGCGCGCGGCTGGTGGAGGAGTGGAGCCGGAAGGGCGCGGAGTTCCCGGCGAGCGCGTGCACCCACCAGCGCTTCGAGGTGCGCGCGGCGGAGCGGCCGGATGCGCCCGCGCTCACCTTCGAGGGCGTGACGCTGACGTACCGCGAGGTGAACGAGCGCGCCAACCGCCTGGCGCACCGGCTGCGCGCGCTGGGCGTGGCCCCGGAGACGCGGGTGGGGATCGCGCTGGAGCGGTCGGCCGAGCTGGTCGTCTGCGTGCTGGCCGTGCTCAAGGCGGGGGGGGCGTACGTCCCGGTCGACCCCGCCTACCCGGCCGACCGGATCGCCTTCGTGCTGGAGGACGCGGGTGTCCCCGTGCTGGTGACCGCGAGCGGCCTCGTCCCCCGCCTTCCCGCCTTCGCGGGCGCCGTGCTGTGCATCGACGCCGACGCCGGCGCCGTCGCGCTGGAGAGCGGCGAGAACCCGGGGGTGGCGGCGGGGCCCGACGCCCTCGCGTACGTCATCTACACCTCCGGCTCGACGGGGAAGCCCAAGGGGGTGCAGGTCACCCACGCCAACGTGGGGCGGCTCTTCGACGCCACCGACGCCTGGTTCGGCTTCGGCGCGAGCGACGTGTGGACGCTCTTCCACTCCTGCGCCTTCGACTTCTCGGTCTGGGAGATCTGGGGCGCGCTCCTCCACGGCGGCCGCCTGGTGGTGGTCCCCTTCCTGACCACGCGCTCGCCCGACGACTTCCACCGCCTCCTGGTGGACGAAGGGGTGACGATGCTGAGCCAGACGCCCAGCGCCTTCAGGCAGCTGGTGCAGGCGGACCTTGCCTCCGGCGTGGATTCGTCGGCGCTGCGCCTGCGCTGCGTGGTCTTCGGCGGGGAGGCGCTCGACCCGCAGTCGCTGCGGCCCTGGATCGAGCGGCACGGCGACCGGCGGCCGCGGCTGGTGAACATGTACGGGATCACCGAGACCACCGTGCACGTCACCTACCGCGCGATCACCCGCGCCGACCTGGACCGTGGCGGAAGCCCGATCGGGGTGCCGATCCCCGACCTCTCCCTGTACGTCCTCGACGCGCGGCTGGAGCCCGTCCCCCCCGGCATCCCCGGCGAGATCTTCGTGGGGGGCGCGGGGGTGGCGCGCGGCTACCTGAACCGGCCGGAGCTCACGGCCGAGCGCTTCGTGCGCGACCCCTTCTCCGCCGACCCGGCGGCGCGCCTCTACCGCACGGGCGACCTGGCCCGGCGGCGCGCCGACGGGGAGATGGAGTACCTGGGGCGCGCCGACCAGCAGGTGAAGGTCCGCGGCTTCCGCATCGAGACGGGAGAGATCGAGGCCGTGCTGGGCGCGCACCCCGCGGTCGCGGCGTGCGCCGTGACCGTGCGCGACGACGGGGCGGGGGAGCGCCGGCTGGTGGCGTACGTCGTGGCCCTTCCCGGGGTGGCCGGCCCGGCGCCCGCGGAGCTGCGCGCGCACCTGGCCGAGGCGCTCCCCGACTACATGGTGCCGGCCGCCTTCGTCGCGCTGGACGCCCTCCCGCTCACCGGGAACGGGAAGCTGGACCGCCGCGCCCTCCCCGCGCCCGCGGACGACGCCGCCGCGGTGGCCGCGGGGAGCTACGTGGCGCCGGGCACCGCCGCCGAGGCGGAGCTGGCCGAGGTCTGGCGCGAGGTGCTGGGGGTGGAGCGGGTGGGGATCGACGACAACTACTTCGCCCTGGGGGGCGATTCCATCCGCGGCGTGCGGCTGGTGGCCGCGGCGCGCCGGCGGGGGCTCTCGCTCTCCATCCCCCAGATCTACCGCCACCAGACGGTGCGCGGCCTCGCCGCGGCCGCCGCCGCCGCCGGTCCGCCCGCACGGGTCCCGGAGCCGGCGGCCGAGCCCTTCGCGCTCCTCGACGCCCGGGCGCGGGCTGGCCTTCCGGACGACGTGGAGGACGCGTATCCGGTGAGCCAGGTACAGCTCGGGATGCTCTACCACACGGCGCGCGACCCGGCCTCGCTCGTCTACCACGAGGTCCTGGCCTTCCGCGTCCACGCGCGCTTCCACGAGGCGGCCATGCGCGAGGCGCTGCGCCGCATGGCCGCGCGCCACCCCCTGCTGCGCACCTCGTTCGACCTGGCGGCCGCCCCCGAGCCGCTCCAGCGCGTGCACCGCCGGGTGGAGATCCCGCTGGAGGTCACCGACCTGCGGCACCAGGGCCACGACGCCGGCGACGCGTGGATGGAGCGGGAGAAGGGGCGCGGCTTCGACTGGGCCGTGGCGCCGCTCCTCCGCTTCCATGTGCACCTGCTCGCGGACGACGAGTTCCGCCTCGTGCTGGTGGAGCACCACGTGGTGCTCGACGGGTGGAGCGTGGCCTCGCTCCTCACCGAGCTCCTCCGCCTCTTCCAAGCCCTCCGCGACGGCGTGGAGGACCCCACCGCGGCGCCGCCCGCCACGTGCTTCCGCGACTTCGTGGCGCTGGAGCGCCAGGCAGCCGCGTCCGCGGAGTCGCGCGCCTTCTGGCGGCGGGTGATCGACGGCGCCCCCACCGCCGCGCTCCCCCCGCGCGACGGGGACGACGCGCCGCGGCACGACGACGCCCCGTACCTGCTGGCCCCCCTTCCCGACGAGGTCGTGGCGGGGCTGGGGCGCGTGGCGGAGCGCGCCGGCGTGCCGCTGAAGACGGTGGTGCTGGCGGCGCACCTGCGCGTGCTGGCCATGCTGGGCGGGTGCGACGACGTGGTGACGGGATACGTGACCAGCGGCCGGCCGGAGACTGACGACGGCGAGCGGGTGCTGGGCCTCTTCCTGAACACCGTCCCGCTGCGGGTGCGGATGACCGGGGGAACCTGGCTGGAGCTGGTGCGGCGCACCTGGGCGGCGGAGGAGGCGATCCTCCCGCACCGGCGCTTCCCGCTCTCCGGGATCGTCCGCGAGGCGGGGGGGCGCACGCCCTTCGAGGTGGGCTTCAACTTCGTCCACTTCCATGTCTACGACGCGCTGGCCGCCACCGGGGTGCGGCTGGAGGGAGACCGCATCTTCCAGAAGACCGAGCTCCCCCTGGTGGTCGCCTTCGCGGTGAACCCGGCCACGGGGTCGCTGCGGCTCCGGCTGGAGCACGACCCCGCCCGGCTCTCCGGTGCGCAGGCGCGCGCGATCGCCGGGTGGTACACCCGCGCCCTCGGCGCCCTGGCCGCCGGGGCGGAGGAGCGCTGGGACGCGGACGGCCTCCTGGACGACGAGGAACGGACCCGGCTGCGGCTCCTGGGCACCGGGCCGGAGGTGGAGCACGAGGCGTGTGCCCTGCACCGGCTGGTGGAGGCCCAGGTGGCGCGGACACCCGACGCGGTGGCCGTCGTCCACGAAGGGGAGTCGCTCACCTACCGCGAGCTGAACGAGCGGGCGAACCGGCTGGCACACGACCTCGTCGGCCTGGGCGCAGGGGCCGAGACGCGGGTGGGCGTCTGCCTGGAGCGCGGCCTGGAGCTGGTGGTCTCGCTCCTGGCCGTGCTGAAGGCGGGCGCCGCCTACGTCCCGCTCGACCCGGAGCACCCGGCCGATCGTCTCGCCTGGATGCTGTCGGACAGCGGGGCCCGCGTGCTGCTGACGCGCGGCGCCCTGGCCGGCCGCGTGGGCGGGTGGAGGGGAGAGGTGGTGGCGCTCGACCGCGAGCGGGCGTGCGTCGCCGCGGGTCTCCCGGACGCTCCGGGCGTGGAGGCCGACCCCGACGGCCTCGCCTACGTGATCTACACCTCGGGCTCCACCGGGCGCCCCAAGGGCGTGGGCGTTCCGCACCGCGCGCTCTCCAGCCACATGCGGTGGATGCAGCGCGCCTTCCCGCTCACGGCCGGCGACCGGGTGCTGCAGAAGACACCCGTCGGGTTCGACGCCTCGGTGTGGGAGTTCTGGGCGCCGCTGGTGGCGGGCGCCACGCTGGTGATGGCGCCGCCCGGATCGCACCGCGACCCCGGCGAGATGGTGCGGTGCGTGCGGCGCGAGGGGATCACGGTGCTGCAGCTCGTTCCCGCGGTCCTCCGCGCGGTGCTCGAAGACCCGGCGCTGCCGGGGTGCGCCACCCTGCGCCGTCTGTGCTGCGGGGGCGAGGCGCTCCCCGCGGACCTCGCCGCCCGCGCCCGAGCGCTCACGGGAGCGCAGGTGGTGAACCTGTACGGCCCCACCGAGGTGTGCATCCAGTCGGTGGTGCACCTCTTCGCGGGCGAGGGCGGCGCGACGGTGCCGATCGGCCGCCCGGTCGACGACGTGCGGGCCCACGTGCTCGGCCGGGCGGGCGCCCCGGTCCCGCCGGGGGTGCCGGGCGAGCTGTGCCTGGGGGGTGTGCAGCTGGCGCGCGGCTACCTGGGGCGGCCGGGGCTCACGGCGGAGCGATTCGTCCCCGACCCCTTCGCCACCGCGCCGGGGGCGCGGCTGTACCGCACGGGTGACCGCGTGCGGTGGCTCGCGGGCGGGGCGCTGGAGTTCCTGGGGCGGATGGACCAGCAGGTGAAGGTGCGCGGCATCCGCGTGGAGCCGGGCGAGGTGGAGGCCGCGCTGGCCTCGTACCCCGGCGTGGCCGGCTGCGTGGTCGTGCCGCGGGCCGATGCGGGGGGCGACGTGCAGCTCGTGGCCTACCTGGTTCCCGCGCACGGCGCCGTGCTCCGCGCGAGCGACGTGCGCGCGCACCTGCGGGAACGGCTTCCGGAAGCGATGCTCCCCTCGGCGTGGGTGTCGCTGGACGCGCTGCCGCTCACCTCCAGCGGAAAGGTGGACCGCGGCGCTCACCCGGCCCCCGCCGCCGCGCGCGGCGAGCGCCCGTACGTGGCGCCCCGCGACGCGCTGGAGCTGCGGCTGGCCCGGGTGTGGGAAGAGGTGCTGGGCGTGGACGGGGCCGGCGTGCGGGACGACTTCTTCGACGTGGGGGGGCACTCGCTGGCGGCCCTGCGCCTGCTCGCGGCGGTGGAGCGGGTCACCGGGGTGCGAGTTCCCATGTCCACGCTGCTGGCGGCCCCCACGGTGGAGAGCCTGGCCCGGGCGCTCCGCGCCGACGTGGCCCTCCCGGCGCCCGGGCCGCTGGTCCCCATCCAGCCCTCCGGAGCCGGGCGGCCGCTCTTCTTCGTGCATGCCGCGGGGGGGAACGTGGCCTCGTACGCCGGGCTGGCCCGGCACCTGGGCACCCGGCAGCCCTTCTACGGGCTGCAGTCCCGGGGGCTCGAGGGAGAGGAGCCTCTTCCTCTCTCCATCGAAGACATGGCGGCGGACTACCTGGCGCAGCTCCGCGCGGTGCAGGGGGAGGGGCCGTACCGGCTGGGCGGGTGGTCGATGGGCGGGCTCGTCGCGTTCGAGATGGCGCGCCTGCTCGCGGCGGCGGGGGAGGAGGTGGAGCTCCTGGCGCTCGTGGACACCCGGGCTCCGCGCGACGATCTCCCCGCCATCCCGCCGGACGCCGTCAGCCTTCTCGCGGGGTTCATGCTGCACCTGGGGCTCGCCGCGGAGCGGATCCCCCCCTTCGTCGAAGACGTCGCCGTGCTCACCCCCGGCGAGCGGCTGCGGCGGGGGTGGGAGGCGGCACGGGCGGCCGACGTGGTCCCCGGCGACCTGGAGCTCTCCCGCTTCGAGCGCCTGTGGACGGTGTTCCGCGCGAACGCGTCCGCGGCGTCCGCCTACCGGCCGGGCCCCTGCGCGTCGGACCTGCTGCTGGTGTTCGCGGACGACCGCCCCACGCCGGCCGCGCCGGAAGCCGCGCGATGGGCGGTGCTCACCGCCGGGGCCCTGCGGACCGCGTCCGTCCCCGGCGACCACTTCACCCTGGTCCGCGAGCCACACGTCGGCGCGCTCGCCGCGTTGCTCGCGGCCGCCCTCGAGCCCGAGCCGACGAGTGGACGGGTAGGCGGATCGGCGGTCTCTGGAGCGTCGGGCGAATCTTGATCTCTCTGGATTGAATTTCCGAAGGACCTGTCTCA
>DASWMA010000358.1:0-4119 GCA_036399995.1 Longimicrobium sp.
ACCCCTCGCTGATGTGCACCACCTGGCAGCGGTTGCCGCACACCTCGCGCGCCAGGTCGGCCAGGTCGGTGGTGCTGGTCACCACCCGCAGCGGCCGCTGCGCCGCGGCGGGGGCGGCCAGCGCCAGCATGGCCGTCCACACGACGGCCGTCGTCTTTATCATCGCGTGCATCGCAACTCCTCCTTGCACGGTTTGCAATCTCAAAAGGCCCGCCGTCCAGACGCATCGGGCGGACGGCGGGCGCGTCGGGTCCATCAGAACGGATGCGGCTTGTGCGGGCCGATGGAGAAGGTGGCCTGCAGCAGGATGCGGTTGACCGCGTCGCCCGCCGCCGGGCTCAGCCGCTCGAAGGCCGCGCTCAGCTTGGTGAACTCGCTGGGGAAGAACTGCCAGTAGGCGCTCCCCGCCGTCAGCGCATCGCCATCGGCGGTGGGGTCCTGCACCCAGTCGAAGCGGGCGCCCAGGAAAGTGCGGCGCGAAAGCTGGTAGCGGCCGAAGGCGTACGCCCCGGTGAAGCCCCGCCGCGGGCCCTCGAAGTCGACCGTGGTGCCGTCTGGCATCTGGATGGTCTCGCCCGGGTCGGCGTTCAGCTGGTGCATCACCTCGCCCTGCAGGATGAACGAGCGGTAGAGCCCCTGCTGCAGCGGCCGCCAGCGGAAGGTGAGGTCCGCCGCCAGCGTGGTCTGCCGCGTGGCGTAGGCGTTCACCGCATCCACCTCCGGGTCCAGCACGCCCAGCGGGTGCGCCACCTTCCCCGTCATCCCGCTGAAGGAGAGCTCCACGTTGGCGGCCTGCGACAGGTCCACGTAGTTGCGCAGCCGCGCCGAGTAGCCCAGCCCGCCCAGCCGCCGGTTGACCGGCTCTTCGGTGGCCAGCCCCTCGGCCGGCTCGCCCAGCCCGTCCACCGCCGTCACTTGCAGCTCCTGGTAGAACCCGAAGGGAGAGAACACCTTGCTGGCGTACAACCCCGTCCCCTTCAATCCCTCGGGCCCCAGGAACGCCTGCAGCACCCAGGGATATTCCACGGTGTGCAGGTCGTGCCGGTGGGTGGTGTTCTGCTTGCCGAAAGGCATCATGAAGCGCCCGATGCGCCCCTCGAGCCCCCAGGGGAGCGAGGTGGTGGTCAGGTACGCCTGCTCGATGGCGATCCCCTCCTCGTCGCTGACGCCCAGGAAGACGTCGCCCCGGAAGTACGGGTCCACGGCGGCCTGGAAGGCCACCTCCAGCTCGCGCACGCCCAGGCGCCGCCCACCCTCCTGCGTGCTTCCCTCGGGCGAAAGGTCGCCCACGAAATCGCCCACCACGCTGATGTCTGGCAGCAGCCGCTGCACCGCGCCCGTGGCGCCGGCCGCCCGGCCGGTGGGGGTGGTGTCGCGGCGGGCCTGCATCCCTTCCAGCTCGCGCACGATCGCCAGGCTGTCGGCCGCGACGGCCGAGTCGCGCTGCGCCTGCGTGCGCGTGCTGTCCTGCTGCGCGGCCGCGCTCCCCGCTGCGAACAGCGCGAGCGCAACGGAACAGAGGGTCGTCCTCATCGTCGGTTTGATCGGGTACGGTGTCTCGTTCGCGTGCCCCGGACCGTCCGGAGCCGCATGCAATCGCCCGCCCCGCCGGATCGGACGCATCGCACCGGTCGTCCACGGATGGACGACGTGGCGAGGGTCAGACGCTCACGCGGGACGCACCCGGCGGCCCGTACCGCGGCCGCGGGTTCTGAACAGGATCAGGCGATGGAGACGGGAGGCGCGCGCGCGTTGGGCCCCGAGCGGAGCGGAGCGGCATGCGCAAGGGAGAGCGGGCGGGTGGGAGGTGCGTCGGGCGCGGCGGCCAGCACCCGCGACGCGTCCGCGACGGGAAGCGCGCGGCCGGTGGCCACCTGGCAGACGACGCAGGCCTGCTCGTCGTGCGGGGCAAGCGTCTGCTCCTGTCGCTCGCCGCTGATGCCGGGAAGATGGGGATCCGCGCGCAGCCAGCCGTGCAGCGCCGGCCCGGCGACGGTGCCGAGCAGGTGCAGCAGTGTCGCCAGCAGCAGGGCTGCGCGGCGAAGGCGGGTGTTGGCTCCGGACGGATTCATGGCTCGCCGCTTACCCCCTTCGCGAGAGCGGTGTTCCGGACATGGTATCCGGCGAGCCCGTGATCCGGAAGATCGCCTCGTCTCACGAGCGACGTCGAACTGCACGGTTCGGGCGTGTTCGGCGCTGGGGCGCCGAACCGGGCTGCGCGCGCCGTAGGCAACGATACCGCCGTTGCCAACGGCGCCAAGCCACCGCCGCGCACGGCCTCCGGTCGATCCCTCTGGCATCTCGCACGCGCGGCGGCGTCCCGGCCCTGCGGGCGCGCATCCCTCACGCACGGCTCGCGTCGGCCGCTGTCAGCCGGACGGATACACCGGCGGGCCGAACCACCACGTCCCGCGGCCGCCGGCCAGCAAGTCGTCGAGCCAGCGCTCGTACCACTCCAGGAAGGTCGCGTTCAGCGGACCGAAGCCGGCGTCCGCGCCGCGCGAGTCGATCCACATCGTGCCGCGCGCGGACCCGGTGACCACCAGGAAGTGGAGGTACCCGCACCCCTCGTCGCACAGCGGGAGCGCGCCGGCGCGCTCGCGGAGCACGTGCAGCGTCTCCTCCTCGTCGTTCCCGCCGACCGCGTCCATGCGATCCCAGAACGCGATCACCTCCGGGTCCTTGTCCGGATTGTAGGACTCGACATGCGGAAAAGACGCACGCAGCAGACCCGGATCGGCATCGACGCCGGCCTCGCGGAGGGCCGCCGCCAGCGAGAACAGGCCGTACCCCGGCCCCGCGCCGCCGTCGCCCACGCGCGTCACGAAGGCGCGGTACTCCTCCGGCAGCTCCACGCCCAGCCTCGTCTCGACCGCGGCGAGCTCGCCGGGTGTCAGCGGCGGGCGGGACAGCAGCTCGCGCCCGTCCGAGCCGAACGACCGCAGCCCCTGCTCGCGCGCCTGCCGCAGCTTCTCCGCGATCCGGTCCAGCACCGCGTCCGTGCTCATCCCCGCGTCTCCGTTCCGCCGGAGGTTCTTCCGAAAATCGTGGGATGCGAAAGATCGCGGACGGCAGCGCCATCCGCGATCCCTGCGCACCATCCGTCCGCAGTTCTCTGTGTCTCTGTGCCTCTGTGTGACCCAACGCGATCCTGGACTTCGACCGATCCCCGCGGACCGCCGCGATCAGCCCGCCTCGGCGAACGCGCGGAGCTTGGCGATGTTGCGCCGGTCGAGCGTGACGAGGTCCTTGGGGTCCTCCGGCAGCTCCTTGGGCGTCTCGATCACCTTGGGCACGGCGGCGAAGCGCTCGTCGGTCATGATGCGGCGGAAGGGCTCGTCGCCCAGCGAGCCCTCGCCGATGCCGGCATGGCGGTCGCGCTTGCTGGCGAAGGGCGTGGCCGAGTCGTTCAGGTGGAACAGCCGCAGCCGCTCCAGCCCGATCACGTCGGCGAACCGGGCGATCACCCCGTCGTAATCTTCCCGCAGGTCGTACCCCGCGGCGTACACGTGGCAGGTGTCGACGCAGACGCCGACGCGCGCCTGCACGGCGGGGCTCATCCGGTCCATCATCTGCCGCAGCTGCTCGAAGGTGGCGCCCAGCACCTTCCCGGAGCCGGCGGTGGTCTCAAGCAGCACTTCCATGGTGCCGCCCTCCTCCACCATCGCCTGCTCGATCAGCTCGGCGTTCTGCCACAAGCCGCGCTGCACGTCGCCGTCGGTGGCGTTGCCGGGGTGCGTGACCAGCGCGTTCAGCCCCAGGCGCACGGCGCGGCGCAGCTCGCCGCGGAAGGCGGCCAGCGAGCGCTCGCGCAGCACCGGGTCGGCGGTGGCCAGGTTGATCAGGTAGCTGTCGTGCGCGTTGGCGTACACCACCCCGTGCGTGTGGATGCCGCCGCGGTACAGGTCGCACTCCTCGTCGTGCAGGTCGACCTCGGCCCAGCGGTTGGGCTGCTTGGTGAAGATCTGGATGGCGGTGGCGCCGAGGTCGGCGGCGCGCTGCGGCGCGTTGCGGCACCCGCCCGCGGTGGACACGTGGGCTCCCAGCAGAAGCACTTCGGCTCGCTCGTGGCTGTTGATCGTGAGGTGGTCCGGGCGCGCGAAGGTAGACGTAGCGACC
>DASWMA010000359.1:0-12427 GCA_036399995.1 Longimicrobium sp.
TGGGCACTGGGCACTGGGCACTGGGCACTGGGCACTGGGCACTGGGCACTGGGCACTGGGCACTGGGCACTGGGCACTGGGCACTGGGCACTGGGCACTGGGCACTGGGCACTGGGCACTGGGCACTGGGCACTCAGCACCTAGCACTCAGCACCTAGCACCTAGCACTTCGCATCACGTCCGTGCGTCCGCCGTCTTCTGCCCGATCTGGAAGATCACGAACTCGGCGGGCTTGACGACCGCCACGCCGATCAGGCAGACCAGGCGGCCGTTGTCGAGGTCGTTCTGCGTCATGGTGCTGCGGTCGCAGCGGACGAAGTACGCCTCCTTGGGGCTGGCGCCCAGCAGCGCGCCGTTGCGCCACTCGGTGTACAGGAAGTCTTCCACCGTCTGGCGGATGTTGGCCCACAGGCGCTCGCCGTTGGGCTCGAACACCGCCCACTGCGTCCCGTTGTCGACCGAGCGCTCCAGGTAGTTGAAGTACCGGCGCACGTTCACGTACTTCCACTCGGGGTCGCTCGTCGCCGTGCGTGCGCCCCACACCCGGTAGCCGCGGCCGGCGAAGAAGCGCAGGCAGTTCACCCCCAGCGGGTTCAGCACGTCCTGCTGCGCGGTGTTCACGTCGCTCTCGAAGCGGATGGCGCCGCGCACCACCTCGTTGGCGGGCGCCTTGAACACGCCGCGCTCCACGTCGGTGCGGGCGTAGATCCCGGCCACGAAGCCCGAGGGGGGGACGTTGATCTCGCGCGCGATCGACTCCACGCCGGGGCGGGCCAGCGGGTTGGCCACCGTCACCCAGGGGAAGTAGAGGGCGGCGCGGGTGGTGTCGACGCGGCCGCGGTCGGTGCGCGCCTGGCCGATGGTGCGCCCCGGCGGCGTGTCGAGCACGGCGATCTGGTAGGCGCGGGGACGAGAGACGTAGCTGATCAGCGCGCCCTGGATCGCCTCCCACCCGGCGAAGGCGGTGTGGCCGGGGGCGGCCACGATGGAGATGTCTTCCAGCGGCTGCAGGCAGTTCAGCGCGTTCTCGTACGCCTGGATCCCCGGGGCCGACCCGTCTGCCCCGCCGGCCAGGCGGAAGGTGGCGCGGTCGCCGGCGCCGAAGAGGCCGCGGAACAGCGCCATCGGCTCCACCTGGCTCCCCACCTCGAGCGCGAACATCCGCTCCAGCTGGTCGGCGCGGCTCGACGGGTTGCGGCTGAGCACCGTGCCCACGTAGCGCGGGTGCCCGGGGGCCAGCCCCAGCCCCTCGTAGGCCACCTGGCTCCCGTCGGCGTCGGTGGCGAACACGCTCAGCAGCACCAGCTCGGCGCCGCCCTGCGGCTCCCACAGCGGGTTGTTCTCCATCGCCAGCGTGGCGCCGTCCTCGTCTTCCCACCCCCCGCCGCCCACCTTCAGGTAGTAGGTGGGGGTGGGCCCGTCGGTGCCCGCGGCGGGGGTGCCGCCGGCGGTCAGCCCCAGCTCGGCGTGGGCGGTGCCGGCGCCGCCGCGCACCGCCAGCGTGGTCTCTTCCCCCGTGCCCACCGTGGAGAGAACCAGCTTCCCGGCCCGCAGCGAGGCGGTCACGGGGACGTCGTTCTCGGCCAGCAGGTCGTTGATCTGCCCCACCGTCACGTTCCCCAGGTCGGGGACGGTGTTGTTGGCGTCCTTCACCACCGTGACGGTGCGGGCGGTGAAGCCCAGCGTGGGGTTGGCGCCCACCGTGACCGTGGCGCCGATCCCGCGGCGGTCGGTGGTGATCACCACCTTCCCGGCGTCGCCGCCGGCGGCCGGCGTGCTCACGTCGGCGCCCTCGAGCGCGGCGTCGAGCTCGGCCAGCAGCTCTTCGCGGGTCTCGTAGGTGGCCTTGAGGGGGATCACCTGCCTGGTCCCCCCGCCCACCGTCACCTCCAGCTCGCGGTCGTCCTCGGGGATCGCGATGTCTTCGGCGGCGAGGACCACGGTGCCGGTGATGACGGCCGGGCGCCCCCGGAAGGTGACCGCCAGCCCGTCGTCGTCGTTCACCGTCAGCATCAGCTGCGTGTTGTCCTTCACGCGGAAGGGGGCGATCCCGCCCTCGATGCTCGCCGGCTGCGCGGGGTCTTCCACCCCGGTGCGCAGCAGCGAGCCCGCCGGCGCCTGGTCCATCGCCATCTTGGTCACCGGCATGGCGTCGAGCCGCACGGTGATGCTCCCGTTCCCCGCGCTGCCGGGGAAGCGCGCCACCCAGCGGGCCCGCGCGGTCTCAACGGCGTCGGCCGCGCCCACCACGTTGGCGTCACCCACGGCGACGCCCGACATCGCGTCGTTGGGGTCGCTGGCCTGGTAGGCGCGCGACACGTAGAGCCGGCGGCCGCCCTCGTTGAAGTAGGCGCGGACGGCGTGGGCCAGGTAGTTGGGGCGGCCGAACAGGTCCTCGAGCCCGCCGTACACGCGCGAGAAGTCCGCGAAGCTGGTCACCAGCTCGGGGGTGTCGCCGATGGGCCCGCGGCGGGTGGGGCCCACGAACCCCGAGGTGCTGGTGCTCACCCCCTCGATGGACTTGGCCCGGAAGCTGGTCTCCTCGACATATACGCCGGGAGCAAGGTATTCAGGCATCTCGCGCTCTCCTTTCGTCGGATCCGGATGAAGGGGTACCGCCCGTGCCGCCCCGCCGTCCGGCGGGCCCGCGGCCGTGGGGCTCGGCTTACAGCGTTCGGGTCAGCACCTGCCCGGTGGCCAGCGTCACCGGCGTGGTCGAAACGGTCAGCAGCGCCCGGCGGCGCTCCAGGTCGTCGGGGTCGGGAAAGTGGCCCGCGGCGGCGCCGTCCCACACCACCTCCAGCTCGGCGTCCACGCTGGTGGCGATCACGTTCCCCTGCTGCACCGGCGCCCAGGTGGTCACGGGGATCCCGGGCACCGCCACCAGCGCCTCGCCGCGCGCGTCGGCCAGCCCCGCCGCCAGCAGCACGCCGTCGTCGGCGCGCACCACGCGGATCAGCGCGCCGGCGCTGACCGTGCCCTCCTGCGCGCCGGGGACGCTGGCCCGGACGACGGCCCACTGCGGCGACACCGGCGCCACCGGCGACGGGAACATGCGCAGCTCGCCGGGGCGGAAGAGCGAGTCGGCGCCGGCGGCGTTCGCCGGGTCCGGGTCGCGCGGGAGGCGCAGGATGAAGCGGCGGGCCAGGTACACGCCCGCCGGGTCGGCCACGGTGAACTCCACCGGCTGCGGGTCGGCGGGGTCCCAGTCGGGCGCCTCGGTGCTCTCGGTCTGCCCGAGCAGCCCGGGGGCGCCGGTCACCACGTACATCCCGCTGAGGTTCCGCACCACGCGCACGCCGGGCGCGGTCACCCGCAGCGGAGCCAGGATGCGTACGCCGGTCACCGCGTCGGTCGGGCGCAGCGCGCCCAGCACGCGGCGGGCGACGGTCTCGGTGCTCACGCCGGGACCTCGGCGCTCGAGCGCCAGCCGAAGGACGAGCCCACGGCGGCGGTGGCCTTGTTCTGGGTGCCGCCCATGCGCACCACGCGGGCGATGTAGCTCACGCTCAACCGGTACTGCGGGCGCAGCGCGTCCCAGATGCGCATGATGTCTTCGGTGCTGAGCTCCGCGGGGATCAGCTGCACCACGTCGCCGGCGGTCCACTCGGCGTCGGGGGTCAGCGCCGACAGGTCGAGCACGGGGCTCTGGTGCAGGCGGTCGAGCGCCCACCCCAGCACCACGTGCTCCACGTCGGCCGTGCCCGCCCACACGGTCATCAGGTAGTGCAGGTCCAGCGACAGGGGGGCGCGGCTGCCGGCGGGGTCGTTGGGGTTCTTGGCGTTGCGCAGGTGCTCGTTCACGGTCACGCGGTACAGGAACAGCGTGAGCCCCGGCCCGGGCTCGTCGGCGGCGTCGTTCATCTCGCCGCCCGAGATCAGCCGGATGTCGAAGGTCTGCCCGGCCGCCAGCTCGGTGGGGAACGAGTTCTTGAGCCAGGTGGCCAGCGAGTGCCCCACCGAGTGGATCGCGCGGAAGTTCGCCAACGTCAGCCCTCGTGGTGCGTGAACGTGTCGTCGCCCGCCACCTGCCCCAGGAGCCTGCGGAGCGCGGCGGCCACCCCTTCCAGCCGGCGGAAGTACGCGGTGGTCCCCGACGGCACGTGCCGGATCTCTCCCCGCAGCTCCCCCCCGTCATCGCCGCCGGCGGGCTCTTCCCAGAGCCGCATCACGAAGCTGTGCGATTGCGCCGGGATGGCACCGCTCAAGGGAGGCACCGCCGGCTGGGGGGTCGGGGGCGGGGGCGCGCGGCCCTCGGTGTCCAGGCGCGCGCTCGGGACGGCGGGTATGCTAACGGGGGGGCGTCCCACGCCCGTCCCAGGGGCGTCCCAGGGGCGTCGCAAGCACTGGCGGAAGTGACACAGGTCGTTGGGGTGCTTGGATTTGGAGAAATTCTACACCGGCCGCGGAAAATGCGTTGGACGGACGCCGAATGAGCTCACGCAGAGCAGCAGAGCAGCAGAGAACGGCACGGCTCTCTTGCTTCTCTACTGCTCTGTGTGGGCCAACGCTTTTCGTTTGTAAAACGCAGCGCGCCGCGTCCCGGGGAGGTGGGACGCGGCGTGCCGTGGTGGACCGGGCGAGGTGCGATGCGGAAGCCGGGCGGCTGATCCCGGCCGAAGTAGTGCTCTCTGGGCTTCAGGACCGCTCACGCCGTCGCGGGCCGAGGAGGCGAGGCTTGATCGCGGGCGCCGTTAGGCGTACTTTGTCTCAAAGTAACTGATGAACTAGCCAAATAGGGCAATGCACACGCTCTTAGGGCAGCCTCACCGCTACGACCGCACGTTTCGGGTTGTGACGTTCCTATGGGTGCTCGTCCCCCCGTAGCCCGATGCGCTGACGAAATTCCTCACGTCGGCGCATCCCCTCATCGCGCGTCACGCGGAGCAGCTTCCACGCACGTTCGGCGCAACTATCGGAAACGCACGAAAGAAGGTCCAGAAGATCCCCGTCGTAGCTACGGGGGCCTTTCCATTCTGAGGCGGCAAATTCCTCCCGCGTGGCGGTCTCAAACCCCTTGGGGTCGGGGAAAGAATTCCACGCAAGTCCCTCTTCGCGTGCGCGATCCTCCGGCAGGATCAAGGCAAACGCCGCAATCCACTCATCGTCCGTGAAAGTCTTTTCGTCGCGAATGGGCATTTGTCCACGCCTCTCAAGCCGGTTAGAAGGCGCCGATGCATTCGGTGGGGGCCGAATATAGCAGGATGCGAGCACGGCGCCACAGTCGCCAACTTTAGACAAGGAGTGACAACCATGCGTTTGCGTTCCTGGGCTATCTCGGTGCTGTTAGCGGCCGTATTCGCGGCCTGTGCGGAGTCCCCCGTTAACATCGGTGCGCCACAAACGTCTGAGCCCGGACGGCCGCGGAACGAGCTCGCGGGGTACTCCGAAGTCTGGCAGCTGGCTGACGCAATGGCCGATTGGCCGGCAATCGTCGCATCGCTGGACACAACGCAGGAGGGGCAATCCGCACCGCTCTACTACGCCGAGGAGGGGCCGCAGATCTGCCGTGATCACTTCAGGCCGCTAGACCTCTGGTGGGACGCGGGCCACGGTATGATGTCGTTCCACATGGACCCGCCGATTCTGTTCGTGGGGTACCGCGTCGGAACATTCAAGAATTCTCGTGGGCTGATCTTCCGGCGTGCGGTTTACGAGACGTTCCAGGAGTCGTTTGCCACTGACCCGGCCGGGAACCAGTGGCGCTTTCGCGGGCGGTTCAACGCGCTTTGCCGCGCCGGTCAACTAGACATTGGGCCGATTGTGGTCGGCGGTCAGGTAGTCATAGCAGAGAACCCAATCGACAGGCCCATTTTGATCCGCAGCGCGTGCAACGGCGGCGGCGAACCGATCTTCGGCTGGGCGGAGTACGACCCGTACGACCCTGCGAATCAAGATGAGGACTGCGAGGGTGAGGACGAGGGGGGCGGCGGCGGCAGTGGCATCCAGTACGGAGAAGGCGACTTCACCAACGGCGAAACGGTTGACTGGAACACGGGGATGGGGAACGGCGGCGTCAGCGCGTGCGGTCAAGCCGCGAGAGTCGAGAAAGTCTGCGTCGAAATCTGGAACGACGTGGGCCAGAAGTGGGATATTTACGCGTGCGGCTACGCGACCACCTGCTGAATCGGAGCTCCGAACATGAAGCCGATCTCCCATGCCTTGCTGGTCGCGGCGGCACTCGCCGCATGTGGGCCCGTGGCCCTCGCCGCGCAGCGTACGGGCGAACGTGCCCCAACGCGTGTGCCGCTCACGGTGGTGCTCGTCCCCGAGCTGACCCGCCCAGGTGCGGCGTACGAGATTCAGCGCAGGACGACAGGCAGCGACCTCGACGTGATTCTCCTGCTCGACACCGCCACGCCGGAACAGCTCTCGGATGCCGTTCGGGGCGTGCTCACGGCACGACAGGCTGGCGCCGACACCGCGACCCGTGCTGGCGCCTTCCGCGTCCATCCGCATCGAAGCACGGCGCGCTCAGCGCTCCCGTGGGCGGGCCGGGTGCTCACGGACCTGCACAACGCGCACGTGCGGGTGGTGCCGGGCGTGGGCCGGGTTCGGGCGGTGCGGATCTGGTTGCCGCCGCAGCGCGGACGGCATGCGGTAGCGCGGGGATGACCCATTGATCGGACCGTGGCAGACATCCCGGTTCGGCAGGCGAGCAGGGGGCTTGAATCTCGAAACGCAGCGCGCCGCGTCCCGGGGAGGTGGGACGCGGCGCGCCGTGGTAAGCCGGGCGAGATGCGGTCAGGCGAGGGGGACCGTGCCGGCGGGCAGGGCGGGATCGGCTTCGTGTTCGATGGCGCGCGTGATCCGGCGAAGCTGCAGGACCACGTCGTCGAGCAGGCGGGCGACGTCGGCCAGGCGGTCCAGCAGGTCGGCGTGGGGCACACCGGGCTCCGTGGTGGACGCGGCCGAGGGACGGTGGGCGCCGGCGCGGATCTCGTCGCGGAGCGCGGTGGTCTCGCGGGCGGGCTCCACCTCGAGCTCCACGCGCAGCAGCCGCTGGCAGGTGCCGAACTGCCGCAGCGCCGCGGCGGGGTCGCCCATCCGCGCGTAGAAGCGCATCAGGTCGCGGTGCACGTGCTCGCGCAGCGGGTCGCAGGCCAGCAGGCGCTGTCCGTGCAGCGCCGCGTCGGCCCAGTCGCCGCGCTGGCCGTGGTGGCGCATCAGCCGCTCCAGCGCGGTCACGTAGCGCAGCCGCAGCCGCTCGCGCTCGAACAGGCACCAGTCGTCGTACACGCCGTCGAGCAGGTCGCCGCCGTACAGCGCCACCGCCTCGCGCAACGCCCCGGCGACCTCGGGTGTCAGCGGCTCGCCGCGGTCCGGGCCGGCGGCGTCGAGCTTCCGCTCGAAGGCGGCCA
This sequence comes from Longimicrobium sp., assembly GCA_036399995.1. Taxonomy (GTDB): domain Bacteria; phylum Gemmatimonadota; class Gemmatimonadetes; order Longimicrobiales; family Longimicrobiaceae; genus Longimicrobium. Next base: position 7,362 of record DASWMA010000359.1, read on the forward strand.
CGTCCACCCAGTGCCCCTCGCCGGCGTTGAAGGCCACCTCGTCGCCTTCCACCTGCAGGCACCACCCGCGCTCCACCCCGCTGGGCTCCACCACCGTGCGGATCCGCCACAGGTCGTTGCGCAGGTTCTTGCGCGCCACCCGTTCGGGAGCGTCGCCGCAGAAGCGGCCCATCAGCACGTCTCGCGGGTACCGCCGCGCCGGGTTGAGCGCCAGGAAGGAGAAGAGGTCGCGCGCCTTCTGCGTGGGGAACGAGGGGAGCGCCTCGTCGCCGCGCGACAGCCGCAAACCGCCGAAAAGCTGGATCCTGAGAGGAAGCATCCGGGAGACGGCGAAGGGACCGGGCGTCCACGCCGCGAACGATGCGCCGCGGTGGTGGCGGCCCGGCCGGGCCTTGAAACGTGTGCGCGGACACCCGCGCCGGGGCCGGCGCTGGGGGCAAAGGAGAGGCCCGTCCGCTTTGCGCCCGCGCCGGGACCATCCAAGTCGAACGCGGGCAAGCGGATCACTCTGTTCACGCCAGCCCGTGTACCGTGTTCACCTTGCGGCACCCGCGTCCCAGATGGGGCCGCCACGCCGCGCCCCCGGCGCCCCACCCGCCGCGTTCCGGACGGAAGAATGGCGTGGGATGGCTGGATGCGGGGGTGGCCTGGGGCGACAGGGACCCCATCCCATGGCAGAGGTTCGTTCGGGATCGTGGCAGGTCGACGATCTCACGCGGAGTCAGCGGAGTCAGCGGAGTCAGCGGAGTCAGCGGAGTCAGCGGAAACCGCCTCGCGTGATTCATCTTCTCCCCCTGTTCCAGAACGATGGTTGATGATCGGCCATCGATCGACGGAAACGACGAAGCCCGCGCGGCTCGGAGGGCCGCGCGGGCTGGGTCGTGTTCGATGCAGGTCCGCCCGCCGATGCGACGGCGGGCTCCGGGGCTCCCAGGCCGCGGTGTCCTCGTAGCAGCCGCCGGTTCCGCCGGCCACCGCCTCGTGCTCGCCGGTGGCGGCGCACGTTTCCGGACGCCCGGGGCTTGACGGCCTCCCACCGGTGTAGGTACGGTAGTGGGTTGCCGCGCGCGCGGCACGCAGTCGCCGTACGTTTTTCAGGAGATCGTCCCGCCAGACCGGACGTCTCCGTGGCCGGCCGGAAACCGCCGCTCTCCTCCATCCAATCCGTCAGGTCCGCGCCCTGCCGCCGGCAGTGCCCCCCACCGGACCGCCTGGGCCGGAGCGATCTCCATCCCCCGAAGGGGCCCCGCATGTCAGTCACGGAAGCCGCCGCCGCCGTCCCGGTCACCGCCGGACCCACGGGGCTCTTCTGGAGCCAGCTCCTGTCGCGCCTGAAGAAGCGCGAGCTGATCCCCGTGGTGGGCCCCGACGCGATCCGCCTGGAAGACGAAGGCGTCTCCTGCACGCTGGACACCTACCTGGCGCGGCGCGTGGCCGCCTACCTGTCGGTGGAGCCGGGCGACGCGCCCACGCTGCACGCGGTGGCCTGCCTGTACCTGAAGCAGGCGGGGCAGCTCGACGACGTGTACGCCGCGGTCAACGACGTGTATTCCAGCGAGGTGCTGGCCCGCCAGCCGCTGCAGATCCCCGAGGCGCTGCGCAAGCTGGCCCGCATCGACGCCTTCCCGCTCTACGTGACCACCACCTTCGACGACCTGCTGCTGCGGGCCGTGAACCAGGAGCGCTTCGGCGGGCGCGAGCTGGCCCTGTCGCTGGCCTACGCGCCCAAGCGGATGGACGACCTCCCGGTGCCGCTCGACAGGCTGGCCGGGCCCACCGTGTACCACCTGCTGGGCCGCGTGTCGGCGCTCCCCGAGTACGCGGTGACCGAGGAAGACACGCTGGAGTTCGTGCACACGCTGCAGTCGGCTACCAAGGGGCTGGAGAAGCTCCTGGCGGCGCTCCGCACGCACTCCATTCTGCTGATCGGCAGCGGCTATCCCGACTGGCTGATGCGCTTCTTCCTGCGCCTGGCCAAGGGCGACCGGCTGCTGGTGGCCTCCAAGCCCGAGTTCGTGGTGGACGCCCGCTCGCGCAACGACGCCTCGCTGGGGCACTTCCTCCGCCACTTCAGCGCGCAGACCAAGGTCTTCCCCGGCGGCGCGATCGAGTTCATCGACGAGCTCTCGCGCCGCTGGGAAGAGGCGGGCGGAGGCACCCCGCCGCCCCCCGCGGCGCCGGTGGCCACGGGCGAGCACCCCGTCTTCATCAGCTACGCCTCCGAAGACCGGCCGCAGGTGCAGCCGCTGGTCGACGCGCTGCGCTCGGCCGGGGTGCCGGTGTGGTTCGACGAGTCGGGCGGTGCGGATGCGGGGCTGCAGGGCGGCGACGACTTCGAGAAGGTGATCGGCCGCGCGATCCGCGACGCCTCGTTCTTCGCGCCGGTGCTCTCCCGCAGCGTGCTGACCCCCGAGCGCCGCTTCTTCCGCGTGGAGTGGACGGCCGCGCTCGAGCAGGACCGGCAGGCGGCCGAGAACCAGAAGTTCATCGTGCCGCTGCGCCTGGGCGACCTGTCGCCCGCCACCCCGGCGATCCCGGAGCGCTTCCGCAGCCTGAAGTGGCTTCCGCTGGGCGAAGCCGGCGAGCTCGACGCCACCGTCCGCTACCTGCGCGAGCAGTACGAGCAGTTCCGCGCCGCACGGAGCGCCCCCCGATGAGCACCGTCATCTCCCCGGGGGCCGAGGCCCCGCCCGCGCACGCCACCGTCGACGCCCAGAACCCGTGGCCGGGGCTCGAGATGTTCCGCGAGGGCGACGAGCCCTTCTTCCGCGGGCGCGGCACCGAGGCCGAAGAGCTGGCGCACCGGGTGCTCACCGAGCGGCTGTGCATCCTCTACGGCGTGTCGGGGCTGGGGAAGAGCTCGCTCCTGCAGGCCGGGCTCTTCCCCCGGGTGCGCGACGAGCTCTTTCCCGTGTTCATCCGCCTGCGGCACCACGAGGGGGCCGCCACGCCGCGGCAGCAGGTGATCAAGGAGGTGGCCGAGCAGGCGGCGCTGCGCGGGGTGAGCGTGCCCGAGATGGACGATTCCCGCACGCTCTGGGAGATCTTCCACCCCACCGACCACGCCTTCTGGACGTCGGACTTCCGGCCGGTGGTGCCGCTGCTGGTGTTCGACCAGTTCGAGGAGGTGTTCACCACCGGCCGCGACTCGCGCACGCGCGAGCGGATCACGGCCGCCTTCCTCGACGAGCTGGGCGACCTGATCGAGGCGCGCCCGTCGCGCGAGCTGAAGGCGCGGGTGGACGCGGGGAAGGTGCGCGTGCAGGACTACGCCTTCACCCGCCACTCGTACAAGGTGCTGCTGGTGCTGCGCGAGGACTACCTGGCCGACCTGGAGGCGCTGGCCGGAACGGCTCCCTCGCTGATGCACAACCGGATGCGGCTGACGCCCCTGTCGGGCGAGGCGGCGCTGGAGGTGACCCGCGCCGGCGGACCCGCGCTGGTGCCGCCCGCCGACGCGCCGGGAGAGCCCGGCGTGGGCGAGCTGATCGTGCGGCTGGTGGCGAGCGAAGACGACGACCCGTCGGTGGAGCTCGACCGGCTGGTGGTGGACCCGGCGCTCCTCAGCCTGTTCTGCCGCGAGCTGAACGAGCGTCGCAAGGTGCTGGGGCGCGATTCCATCACCCCCGACCTGGTGAAGGGGAACCGCAACGAGATCCTGGCCCAGTACTACGTCCGCACCCTCGAGGGGATGGACCCCGCCGTCCGCGTGCTGGTGGAGGAGCGCCTGGTGACCGTGGGCGGCCACCGCAACAGCGAGGCGTGGGACAACGCGGTGAAGGACGTGGGCGAGGAGGCGCTGCAGGCGCTGATCCGCGGCCGCCTGATCCGCCGCGACCGCCAGCGCATCGAGTTGACGCACGACGTGCTCACCGGCGTGGTCACCCAGAGCCGCGACCGCCGCCGCGCCGAAGAAGACGCGAGCAGGGAGGCCGAGCGGCTGCGGGTGGAGGCCGAGGCCCGCGCCCAGGAAGAGCGCGAGCGCGCCGAAGAGCTGGAGCGCGAGGCCGTGCTGCGCCGGCGCGAGGTGCTCCTGGCCCGCCGCACCACGCTGATCGCGGTGATCGCGGCGCTCGTCTGCCTGGCCCTGGCCGGCGTGGCGGCCGCATCCGCCCGAAGCGCGCGGATCGCGCGACAGGATGCCTCCGACTCGGCCGGCCGCGAAAAGGACGCCGCACGAAGGGCACGGGCGTCGGCGGCCAGCGACAGCGTATCGGCGGAGAAGGCGCTTGCCTCCGAAAAGGTGGCCACGCTGGCGCGCGATTCGGCCAGGCGGGCCGCAACCCTCGCCGAGGCGTCGGCGGTCAAGGCCGAGCTGGCCGAAGATGCCGCCACGGCCGCTCGTGACTCGGCCCGGCAGGCGAACACGCAGCTCCAGACCACGCTGACCGCGATGCGCGCCGTGCAGGACAGCGTTCTGGACGAGCGCCTGAAGGCCACGGTCGAGGCCGAGGCGGCCGACCACTACGTGCAGATCGCCGGGGCGCTACACTCGCGGCAGCTGACGCGGAATGCGGCGATCGACGCCACGTTCCGCCTCCGGCTCGACAGCCTCCAGGCCCAGGCGCAGAGCGCGCGCAGGGACGTGGCGCGTATCCGCGAGGAAGCGAACCAGCGCGTGGAGGTGTTCCAGAACGTCCTCTGTGCCAACGTGGCCCGGGGACAGAAGGGCGACACCACCGAGGTGACGGAAGCGGCGCTGAACGCGCTTCGTGCCCAGGTGCAGCGCGAGCTCACCGCGCGCCAGCAGGAAGACTTCTCGTGTCCGGCGCGGCGGGGTGGCACACGGCTTCGCCCGGCCTCCTCGACGAGGACGCCGTGATCGCGTGGATCGCGGCCAGACGGGCCGCCCGCCGAATCTGCGCGCCTCTGCTGCTGTGCGCGGCGTCCTTCGCACCTCCACCGGCGAAGGCGCAGGAAGTCGCCGCACCGCGCTGTCCCGCCGCCGAATCGGTGGACTCGTGCCTCACGCGCGCCCTCAGCATCGCCGACACCGCGTTTCGCCGCCCCGACACCGAGGGTGGGGATGTCGGCATCGGCCGCACGGCACTCACGCGTCCCTTGCA
>DASWMA010000360.1:0-3060 GCA_036399995.1 Longimicrobium sp.
ATGCAGGGCGGCGGGTGGAGCGGGGGCGGGATGGGCGGAAGCGCCAACCGCTCCGGCGGCGGGACGACGATGGGCGGCGGGATGGGCGGCCGCACCACCACGCCGCGCACCGGCGCCGAGGGGATGGGCGCGTCGTCCAACCAGGGCACCACGGGTGGCGGCACCGAGTTCGGCGCCGGCTCCAGCAACGTGGGCGGGCTGGGGCTGAACGACACGACGGGCGGCGGCGGCGAAAACGTCTGATCGCCATCCTGTCGTAAAGCAGAGGCCCCGAACCGGTATCCGGTTCGGGGCTTCTGCCGTCAGTCATCGTCCTGGACGCAGGCTGTCGAACCGCATGAACGCAGAGCATCGGAGGGAAGGGAGTCAAGGAGAGGGGTTCGTTCGCAGTTCTTCCCCTGACTCTCCTCTCTCCGATGCTCGCGGCGAAGCCGCCCACGCAGTTACAGGGATTCGACGAAGGAGAGACATCGGACGAAGTGCGGAAGAACCCGCAAAAGACCGTTGAACGAACAGAGGCCCCGCACCGGATGCCGGTGCGGGGCCTTTTCCTGTCGGGGGTCTCCGTCGCGCGCGGGCGTCAGTCCGGGAAGGTGACGGTGGACGCGGCGGCGGGGTTGCTCCCCGAGATCAGGTCTACGATGGCTTCCATCTCGGCGCCCATCTGCTCCAGGCGGTGCAGCACCGTGCGCGAGTGGCCGTAGTCGAAGTACAGCGACACCGCGTCCTCGTTGGCCGGGTTCGTCTCGATGATCTGGTCGTCGAGGCGCCGGTGCAGGTCGCCGCAGATGAAGTCCACGGCCTTCTGCACGCGGCGCTGGTCTTCCAGCGTCTCGATGCTCACGTCGCCGGTCAGGCGCGGGAGGAGGTGTTCGACCATCACCAGGGCCTCGGGCGGGGCCGCGACGGCACCGGCCTGGCCGTGGGCGTCCGCCACGATCAGTTCCGACGCCGATGTCAGCGCCCGAAGCTCTTCGAAGTTGCAGTGAAGGATCACGGAGCCTCCTTGTGTCCGTCCGCTCTCGCCAGGGTAAGGGCAAGGCGCGGGCCATTTCCACATACGTGATACCCCGCGGGTTCCCCAATTGTTTACGCGGGGGCGTCGCGAGGGGTTTCAGGTGCTTCCCCGTATGTGGAACGCGTTGCGTGGAGCGTTCCTGACGGCGCGGTGTTCGTCCCCGCGGTCGGGGACGGATGCGCCATGGCTGGAGGGTGGTGTTGCGCGTGGCTGTGCGGCGGCTTCTCTACAGATGCATATAGGCCGCGAGAAACGCAAGGTTCCCGGTCAGCCGTCCGCACAGAGCAGGTCGCGCGCGTGCAGCACCCGCCGCAGCGCCTCCTCGGGCGTGTCGGCCAGCGAGGTCAGGTGGCCCATCTTGCGGCCGGGGCGCGCCTGCGCCTTTCCGTACAGGTGCAGCGCCGTCATCGGCACCCCCAGCGCGTCGGCGGCGCCCAGGCGGCCCAGCGCGGTGCCCGCGTGCTCGCCCATCAGGTTGGCCATCGCGGCGGGGCGCAGGAGCTCGGTGGAGCCCAGCGGCAGCCCGCAGACGGCGCGCAGCTGCTGCTCGAACTGCGACACGGGGCACGCCTCGAGGGTGTAGTGCCCCGAGTTGTGCGGCCGCGGCGCCAGCTCGTTCATCCGCACGTGGCCGTCCTCGCCCACGAACATCTCCACCGCCAGCAGCCCCACCACCTCCAGCCCGCGCGCCATCGTCTCGGCCACGCGGCGGGCCTCGTCCGCAACGTCGGGCGGGATGCGCGCGGGGACCACCGACACGTCGAGGACCGCGTTCTGGTGGACGTTCTCGGCCACGGGGAAGCACGCCACCTCGCCCGGGGCGGTCCGGGCGCACACCACCGAGACCTCCACGGTGAAGCGCACCCACTCCTCCAGGATCAGCTCCGCCGCGCCCTCCGAGCCCCCGGTCACCGCGTCGAACGCCGCGTCGGCCTCGGCGGGGTCGCGGATGATCGCCTGGCCCTTGCCGTCGTACCCCCAGCGCGCGGTCTTCAGCACCGCGGGGGTGCCGATCTCGCGCAGCGCGTCGCGCAGCTCGTCACGCGTCGCCACCGCGCGGTAGCCGGCGGTCAGCACGCCCAGCGAGCGGGCGGCGTCCTTCTCGCGCACGCGGTGCTGCGCCACCTCCAGCACGCCGGGGCCGGGGCGTACCGGCACGATCCGCTCGATGTCGCGCAGCGTGGCGACGTCGGCGTTCTCCCACTCCAGCGTCACCACGTCGCAGCGCTCGGCCAGCGAGCGCATGGCATCGTCGTCGTCGAAGGGGGCGTGCAGGTGCTGGTCGGCCACCTGCGCGGCGGGGGCGCCGGGGGCGGGGTCCAGCACGGCCACGCGGTAGCCCATCCGCCGGGCCTCCAGCGCGAACATCCGCCCCAGCTGCCCGCCGCCCACGATGCCGATGGTGGCGCCGGGGAGCACGATCTTCTCGTTCGTATCGGTGGAAGCCATCAGGCGGCGGGGTCGGGGCGCAGCGCGTCTTCGGCCATGCGCAGGGCGTAGGCACGCAGCGCCTCGCGGATGGCGGGGTCGTGCGCGCCCAGGATGCGCGCGGCCAGCAGCCCCGCGTTCGCCGCGCCGGCCTTGCCGATCGCCACGGTGGCCACGGGCACGCCCTTCGGCATCTGCACGATGGAAAGGAGCGAGTCGAGCCCGTTCAGTGTCGACGAGAGGACGGGGACGCCGATCACGGGGAGCACGGTCTTGGCGGCGGTCATCCCGGGGAGGTGGGCGGCGCCGCCCGCCCCGGCGATGATCACCTGGATCCCGCGCCCCTCGGCGGTCTCGGCGTAGTGGAACATGCGGTCGGGGGTGCGGTGCGCCGACACGATCTCCATCTCGTAGCCGATCCCCAGCTCGTCCAGCACGCGCGCGGCCTCGAGCATGGTGTCGCGGTCGCTGCGGCTGCCCATGATGATCCCCACGCGCGGCTGGCTCAAGCTCTCCTCTTCCACGTTCTCGTGCATTGTTCGAGGGTTCGATGAACAGCGGGGTTCGGGCGTGTTGCGCGCCGGGGCGCGCAACCGGGCTGCGCGCGCGGTAGG
>DASWMA010000361.1:0-4367 GCA_036399995.1 Longimicrobium sp.
CGGGGCGGCGTGCCGCTGGTGTTCTGGCAGCACGACTTCGTGCACCACACCGGCTGGGCCGACCGGGCGGCCCGGCGCGCGCGCCCCGTGCTGGTGATCAGCAACTCGCGGGCGAGCCTCGACACGCTGGGCGCCTTCCTCCCCGGCGCGCCCGCCCGCGTGCTGCACTACCCGGTGGAGCCCACCGCCCCCGCGGGGGGAGACCGGGAGAGCGTGCGGGCCGAGATGGGGGTGCGCCCCGGCGAGGTGGTGATCGTGCAGGCCAGCCGGATGGAGGGATGGAAGGGCCACCCGCTGCACCTGGAGGCGCTGGCCCGCATCCGTGAGCTGCCGTGGGTGTGCTGGATGGCCGGCGGCGCGCAGCGCCCGGCGGAGGCGCGCTACCTGGAAGGGCTGCGGGCGCAGGCCGAGCGGCTGGGGATCGCCGGGCGCGTGCGCTTCCTGGGCGACCGCCGCGACGTGCCCCGGCTGCTGGCCGGCGCCGACCTGTTCTGCCAGCCCAACGCCGGGCCCGAGCCCTTCGGGATCGCCTTCGTGGAGGCGATGTACGCCGGCCTCCCGGTCGTGGGGGTGGCGATGGGCGGCGCCCCCGAGGTGGTGGACCCCGCCTGCGGGATCCTGGTTCCCCCCGGCGATGCGGAGGCGCTAGCGGGCGCGCTGGCGCGGCTCGTGGCCGACGCCGGGGAGCGTGGCCGGCTGGGCGCGGCCGGCCCCGCGCACGCGCGCGCGATGTGCGACCCCGCGCGCCAGGTGCGGCGGCTGAACGAGCTGCTGGCCGAGGTGGCGCCGTGACGCACCCCGGCGTGGAGGCGCGCGCGCGGCAGAGCCGGGGCACCAGCGGCGACGCCGTCTACCGGATGGTGGCGGCCGCGGTGGCCGCGCGGCACCCCGGCGGCGGAACGCTGGTGGACGTGGGGTGCGGCACCGGGAACCTGTGGCCGTTCGTGCGCGGGAGCTTCGACCGCTACGTGGGGGTCGACGCCGTACGCTACGACGGCTTCCCCGCCGGGGGCGAGTTCGTGGCGGCCGACCTGGACCGGGGCGAGATCCCCCTCCCGGCCGGCTCGGCCGAGGTGGTGGCCGCGGTGGAGACCATCGAGCACCTGGAGAACCCGCGCGCCTTCGTGCGCGCGCTGGCCCGCGCGGCGCGCCCCGGCGGATGGGTGATCGTCACCACGCCCAACCAGCTCTCGCTGCTCAGCCGGGCCACGCTGCTGTCGCGCGGCGAGCACAACGCCTTCCGCGACGGCAGCTACCCCGCGCACATTACCGCGCTGCTCGAGGTGGACCTGCGGCGGATCGCGGCCGAGTGCGGGCTGGCCGACGCAGCGGTGGAGTACAGCGCCAGCGGCCGCCTTCCCCTGACCGGAACGCACTACCCTCGATGGATGTCACGCCTGTGGCCGCGCGGCCTGTCGGACAACGTGCTGCTGGCGGCGCGCAAGCCGTGAGCACCGCCGCGACGCGCCCGCCCGCTCCCGCCCGCGTGCGGGTCCCGCCGTCGTCCACCGGGCGCGGCGCGGCGCGGATGCGTCTGCCCGATGAACGGAGGACCGGCGCCGCCGGGTCGCCGGCGCCGGGCGCCGGGGCGTCGGGAGTCGGGGCGTCGGGAGTCGGGGCGTCGGGAGTCGGTGCGTTTGGGGATCGTGCGCTCCGGGGTGGGCAGGCCGGGACGGCGGGCGTCCGCGCCCGGCCCCTGCGCGAGGGTTCGCCGTGATCCCGCCCACCGCTCCCGCCCCGGCCGCGACGGCGGCGCCACCCGCGCGGACGGGGCCGCCGCTGGTGCAGGCGTTCGTGGCCTTCCTCCTCCTCTGCCAGCTGCTGCTGCTGGTGCCCGAGGTGGGCCCGCTCCGCCTGCTGGTGCGCGTGGCGGCCTTCGGGGGGTCGCTGGGGATGCTGATGCTGGTGCGCGGGAGCCGCCTGCGCCACCCCGCGGCCACGGCCGGGGTGCTCACGCTGCTGGTGCTGGTGGTGGCCATCGCCCACCCCGGCACCACCAACTTCGTGGCCGGCACGGCGCAGGCGGCGCTGTACGCGTCGGTGATGGCGCCGCTCTTCTGGGTGCCGCGCCTGCGGCTCGACACCCGCGTGCTGCGGCAGGCCGTGCTCATCCTGTGGGCGTTCCACACCCTGTCGGCGGTGATCGGCATCCTCCAGGTGTACTTCCCCGGCTCGTTCCAGCCGTCGCTCTCGGCCATCATCGTGGCCAAGGGGAAGGGGTACATGGAAAGCCTGAAGATCGTGACCAGCACCGGCCAGACGGTGTTCCGGCCGATGGGGCTGAGCGACGTGCCGGGCGGCGCGGCGGTGTCGGGGCTCTACGCGGTCCTCTTCGGCACCGGGTTCTTCCTCACCGCGCGCCCGGCGATGCGCGCGGCGGCGGCGTTCAGCATGGTGGCGGGGATGACCGCGCTGTACCTGTCGCAGGTGCGCTCGGTGCTGCTGATGACCGGGGTGGCGGTGACGGTGGTGGTGCTGATCCTGGCCTGGCGGCGCGACCTGCCCCGGCTGGGCACGCTGGCCGTGGCCGTGGGCGTGATGGCGATCACCGGCTACACGGCGGCGATGTCGCTGGCGGGGCCCACGGTGGCGCGCCGGCTCTCGTCGCTCACCACCTCGCGCCCCGCGGCGCTGTACTACACCGAGCGCGGCCACTTCCTTTCCGACGCCTTCAACCGCCTCCTCCCGCAGGCGCCGCTGGGGAGCGGGCTGGGGCGCTGGGGGATGGTGTCGGCGTACTTCGGCGGCCCGGAGGGGCAGGCCACCAGCATCTGGGTGGAGATCCAGTGGGCGGGGTGGATCGTGGACGGGGGGGCGCCGCTGATGGTGCTGTACTGCCTGACCGTGGCGATCGCCCTGTGGAGCGCGTGGAAGGTGGCGCGTGGGCGGGCGCCGCCGGGTGCGCCGGACCTTCCCTTCTGGAGCGCGGTGGTGGTGGCGCACGGGATCGGGGCGTTCTCGCTCACCTTCTCGTACCCGATCTTCCTGTCGCAGCCGGGGATGGAGTTCTGGCTGCTGAACGCGGCGCTGGTGACCGTGGCCCGGCAGGCCGCCCGCTCGGCGCAGCCGCGTGCAGCCGCGGCCGTGCCGCCCGCCCCCCGGGCGGTGGCGTGAGGGGGACGCGCCCGGCGTGGCTGGTGGCGGCGGGTGACTTCGTGGTCACCGGGGGGATGGACGCGGCCAACCACGCGCTGGCGGCGTACCTGGCCCGCTCGGGGCGCGAGGTGCACCTGGTGGCGCACCGCGTGGCGCCGGAGCTGGCGGCGCTCCCCGGTGTGCGGGTTCATCCCGTCCGCCGTCCGCTCGGCTCGCACCTGCTGGGGTTTCCGCTGCTGGCGCGGGCCGCGTCGCGAGAGGCCCGCCGGGCGGAGCGGGCGGGGCGGCCGCTGCTGACGCTGGCCAACGGGGGGAACTTTCCCGGCGCCGCCACCTGGCTGCACTACGTGCACGCGGCGTATCGTCCCGAGATCGCGGGGCGCCCGCTCCGCCGCGCCGTCGACCGCGCCGCCGCGGCCGCCATGCGGAGGGACGAGCGCCGGGTGGCGCGGGGCGCCCGCGTGGTGATCGCCAACTCGGAGCTGACGGCGCGCCACGCCGTGGAACGGCTGGGGGCGGACCCGGCCCGCGTGCACACGGTGTACTACGGCGCCGAGCCCGGGCGCTTCCGCCCGCCCTCGCCGCGCGAGCGCTCGGAGGCGCGGGCGGCGCTGGGGATGGACGCGGAGGCGCCGGCGCTGGTCTTCGTGGGCGCGCTGGGCGACCGGAGGAAGGGGTTCGACACCCTGTTCGACGCCTTCGCCCGCCTCTGCGCCGCCCGGCCGGGGTGGGACGCCACGCTCCTGGTGGCGGGCGCCGGCGGCGAGCTGGGCGAGTGGAAGGGGCGCGCCGGGGCGGCGGGGCTGGGCGGCCGCATCCGCTTCCTGGGCTTCTGCCGCGACGTGCGGCAGGTGCTGTGGGCGGCCGACGCGGTGGTGTCGCCCACGCGCTACGAGGCGTACGGGCTGGCGGTCCAGGAGGCGCTGTGCACCGGCCTCCCCGCCGTGGTGAGCCGCGCCGCCGGCGTGGCGGAGCGCATCCCCGCGCCGCTGGACGCGCTGCTGCTGGCCGACCCCGACGGGGCCGACGAGCTGGCGGGGCGGCTGCTGGCCTGGCGCGCCGACGCGGGGAGGTACCGGGCGGCGGCGCTGGAGCTCTCCGCCGCGCTCTCGGCGTGGACGTGGGACCACATGGCCGCACGCCTGGTGGAAATCGTGGAAGCGCAGGACTGGCCCTGGCCGCAACGGACGACGTGACCTCTCCCTCTCCCCGATCGCCGCGCTCCGCCGCCGGGCACGCCGGGTTCGAGCCGGTGGATGCCTGCTGGGTGT
>DASWMA010000362.1:0-5967 GCA_036399995.1 Longimicrobium sp.
TCGGGAGCGGGGGTGGCGGGCGGCGCTCAGGCGGCGGCCGCCCGCCGCGCGTAGCCCGCGTACAGCGCCGCCATGGCCCGCATCCCCTTGTCGAAGTTCTCCACCGACAGCCACTCGTTGGGCGCGTGCGCGTTCTCGCCCGGCAGCCCGAAGCCGATCAGCACCACCGGCGCGTGCAGCGTGTCTTCGAACGCCTTCACGATGGGGATGGAGCCGCCCTCGCGGATGGTGACCGGGTCGCGCCCGTACGCCTTCGCCAGCGCGCGGCGGGCCGCCTCGAACACGGGGCCGCTGGGCGCCGCGTACCAGGGCTGGCCGCCGTGCAGCGCCTCCACCTCCACCGTCACCCCCTCGGGCGCCAGGCTCTTGACGTAGTCGATGAACGCCTGCTCGATCTGCTTGTAGTCCTGGTCGGGGACCAGGCGCATCGACACCTTGGCCATGGCCCGCGCGGGGAGGACCGTCTTGGCGCCCTCGCCGGTGTAGCCGGACAGGAGGCCATTCACGTCGAGCGTGGGGCGCACCCACAGGCGCTCCAGCGGCGAATACCCCGCCTCGCCGCCCAGCTTGGGCGCGCCCACTTCCTTGCGCAGCCCTTCTTCCTCGAAGGGGAGCCCCTTGATGGTGTGCTTCTCCTGGTCGGAGATCGGCTGCACGCGGTCGTAGAAGCCGGGAACGGTCACGCGGCCGTGCACGTCGTGCAGCTGCGAGATGATGCGGGCCAGCGCGTTGGCCGGGTTCACCACCGCGCCGCCGTAGGCGCCCGAGTGCAGATCGGTGCTGGGCCCCTGCACCCGCACCTCCATGTACGCCAGCCCGCGCAGCCCGATGGTGATGGACGGCAGCCCGGGCGCGAACATGGTGGTGTCGCTGATCATCACCGCGTCGCACTTGAGGCGGGCGGCGTTGGCGGACAGGAACTCGGCCAGGTGCGGCGAGCCGATCTCTTCCTCGCCCTCGATCAGGAAGATGACGTTGACGGGGAGCGTGCCGTTGGTGGCGAGGTGCGCCTCCACGGCCTTCATGTGCAGGTACACCTGCCCCTTGTCGTCCACCGAGCCGCGGGCGTACAGGTTCCCGTCGCGCACGGTGGGCTCGAAGGGGGGGGTCTTCCACTCGTCGAGCGGCTCGGGCGGCTGCACGTCGTAGTGGCCGTAGACGAGCAGCGTGGGCGCGCCCTGGGCGCCGCGCCACTCGCCCAGCACCACGGGGTGGCCGGCGGTGGCGATCACGTCCACGGTGGTCAGGCCGATGGCGCGCATGCGGGTGGCCAGCCACTCGGCGGCGGCGGCGGTGTCGGCCTTGTGCTCGCTCTTGGCGCTCACGCTGGGGATGCGCAGCAGCTCGTTGAGCTCGGCGACGCTCTTGTCGCGGTTCTGCTGGAGGTATTCGGTTACGGGCATCGGCCTGTGCACGCTGGAGGTGCGATCACGCGCGGGTTCCAACTCCCGCGCCAGAGGCGGCGAATATAACCACCGCCCGCGCGTTCGGCATCGGTGGGACAGATCGGGGCGAGACGACGATGTCTGTGCCGGGTGAACCGCGGGGGCGGAATTGCTCCGTGCGGGGAGGCTTCGTGTGGCGGCCGACAACACCGCCGGTTGAAACCGGCGGCTGACGATGAGAAGTCCGCCTTCGCGGACTGTGGGACGGGCATCGGTGATCATGGCGGGCCGCTCGCCGGCCGTCCGGTCTTCCGGGCACGGTACGACGCACGTCGCGCGGGCGCCGGCGTGCGAGTCCGCGAAGGCGGACTTCCTGATGTTCCAGCCCCGGGTTTCAACCCGGGGTGATCGGCGTCAGCCGAACGCCACGTCTCCGTCGGAGGTGGTGCAGCACGCCAAAGGCGCGTCGTCGCACCTGGTGACGCAGGTCCTCGATCCGGGCGGTTTCTTCAAGTGGCAGGGTTACCATGGCGCCTTCAGCCTTTCCAAACGCCAGGTGCCGCACGTCCGCGACTACATCCTCCGGCAGGCGGAACACCATCTCGGCGGAACGGTGATCCAGGCGCTCGAACGAATCTTCCACTGACCGGAGGAGGTTCGGCACGACGCATCGCTCCTCGCCACGAGAAGTCCGCGAAGGCGGACTGCGTGCCGTTGTAGCCGCGAGCTCACTCGCATATTCCCACGGTCCCGCTGGAAGGCAGTCCACCATCGAGACAGCTCTGGCCCGGTTCACGCAAGTCCTTGCGCGAACCGCTCGCGGGGTGGAGACTGCGTTGGGGAATGTTGGCGAGTTTACGATTTCTGAGGAGCACAGCATGGGCAGGGGAGACAAGAAGACCAAGCGCGGCAAGGTGGCGCGCGGCACCCGGGGCAACACGCGCCCCAAGCACGGCGGCCGCAAGCGCCGGATCGATGCGAAGAAGGCAGCCGCCGCGGCCGCCAAGGCCTGAGACGGCTGTAGGATCGGATGGATACAGGAGGCCCGCTCGCCGGTCGGTACGGTGAGCGGGCCTCGTGCGTCGTGATCCGTTTCGCCGCGGCGAGCGCCCGGGGGAGGGGACGCCGGGCCGCCGCGGCCCGGGAACCCACGCGGAAGGTATGGTGGAGCAACGAAAACGCCGGCGGGGCGAGACGTCCACGTCATCCTCCGCGGGCGCCGGCGGCACGGCGAGAATCGCCGCGGACGGGGTCGTCTAACCACGCATGATCCACCGCGTCCATCGCGTCCATGCCGCTCGATGAGGAGGGTTCATGCAGGGCGTCACTCCAACGGTGTTCGTGTCTTCCCGCTTCGACGAGTTCAGGGAGCTGCGGCGGCTCCTGCGGGAACGCCTGGGGCAGAACCGGCTCATCCCCTGCCGCGTGGTGGACCACAGCGAGAACTATCCCGACACCCAACCTCCGCTGGCCCGCAGCCTCGACGCCGCACGTGCATCGGACGTGTTCGTGCTGCTGGTGGGCGAAAGCTACGGCACCATTCCGCCGGGGCACGACCGGAGCTACACCGAGCTCGAGTACGAGGCCGCCAGCGCCCGCCCCGGGAATGCCATCGTTCTGGCCTACTTCTCCGGTGACCCGGACACGGAACCGTGCGACGGGAGGGTGGCCGCGTTCCGGAAGCGCATCCGGGCGAATCACGTCCATGCGCAGCTCGCCGACGATCTCGGCACCGCCGCCCTCGACATCACCCAGGAAGTGCTCCTCCACCTGCTTCCGTTCGCTCCCCCCGGCGCTCCCGACGACGACACGGTCCCGTGGCTGGAGGGCGACGGCGGCGACGACGACGTGGTGACCGCGGCGCTGGCCGCGGCGCGCGACCGCCGCATCGACGATCACCCGGCACTGCGGCTGGGTGACGACGGCGTCGACGGGCTCAAGGACATCCAGGTGCTGGCGCGCCCGAGCCTGACGGCGGCCATGGAGCAGCGGAACGAAGCGGTGCGCGCGATCGGGATCGGCGAGCGGCGCTGGGCGATCTGGCACCTGCAGCACGCCCTCCGGCACCGGCCGCTGGACCTTCCCGCGCTTTACTGGTGCGCCCACCTGCGCCTGGCGTCGCTGCGCCGCGAGGACGCGCACCGTGCCCTGCCCCTGGCGCTCCGGGCCGCCCGCATCGCCGAAAAAGACCTTTCCCCGTCCGCAGGCGAGATCGCCGTCGCGGCGTGCTACATGCTGGCCGCGCGCGCCGCGGGGAGCCTCGAGAACGCCGCGGAGGGCGTGGAGTTCGCCACGCGCGCGCAGGACGCCGCCGGGTACTACTGGCGGACGCACGTGGAGGCCGCGCGCCAGCACGCGCTGGCCGGCGACGTGGACGCGTCGATGAAGCAGCTGGAGCGGGCATTCTACCTGCGGCCCGGTGTGCTGGAGGCGTTCCGTGGCGATCCCGCGTTCAGGCGGTGCCAGAAGGAATACGCGGCGCTCCGGAGGACGATCCGCGCCCGCACGCGGGGCGAGGTCGTCGACATCCTGTCTGCCGAGGAACTGCTCTGGCACGGGCTGGAGGAGCTGCTGAAGCTGGTGCCCCGGGAGCATGCCACCCTTGCCGCCGCGTGGCTCGAGGCCGGCCGCGAGCACGCCGCGGCCGAACGGTCGAACACGGGCACGGCGGCCGCTTTGCAGCTGGTGAAGGCCGCGAACCGCTCCTTCTTCCGCCAGCACGAGGCGCTGCGGAAGCTGGGCGAGCAGGCGGGGGCGCTGGCCGCGAGCGAGCCCGTGCTTGCGGAGCGGCTCACGCAGGCGGCGCGCGAATTCGAGCTGGTGCGGGCGCGTACGGACGCCGAGATGCAAACGATCAGCGGCGAGGTCGACCACACGGTCCTGGATCCCGCGAGCACGGCGGCCAGCCCGGGAGGCGCAACGGCGATCGCGCTGTTCGTGGTAGGTCTCGTGCTGGCGGGCGGGGGCAGACCGGCGATCGGCGTGACGGCGATGCTCGTGTCGGCGGCCGTCTTCTTCGTCAGCGGCAGCATGATGCAGAGGCGGCGGCACGAGCGCAGCCGCCACGAACGGCTCGAAGCGCAACGCGCCCGGCTCGCCGAGGCGAAGATGCAGATGGAGCACGACGAGGCCACCGTCGAGCGGACGCGCCAGCAGATCGACGACGCGCTGCGCACCGCGCTCGACCTGTTCGTCACCTCGTCGCACACCTTCGAGCGGCGTGCGCTGAGGCGCCGCATCTACTGCCCCACGACCTCGGTCGAGCATGCGTCGGCGGGTGCCCTGGTGCGCCTTTCCCCTGCCGACGACGCGGCGCAGTTCACGTTCGACGAGCGACTGCTCCCGGACGCGCTCGGGAGATGGATGCCGGCGGCCCTCCCGCTCCCGCTTCCGCACCAGCTCTACCGGGTGAAGCCGGGGAGCCCGTTGCGGGTGGTGTCGCGCGAGGCCGTCTACTTCACCTGATTCCGCTGCGGGCGCACTCCGGATGATCGATGCCCGGATCATCGACGGCCTGACAGGGGCGCACGCCGGCGTGCGTTGCCGTCCCGGGTATACCCGAGGGCCTTCCGTGCATTGCCGGAGCCGCGCGGGAGCCGGGGGAACCGTTCAGGGTACAATCTGCAGGGTTCTGATCGCTGGCTCCTCCGCCTGAACGCTGGCTTCCCGATGAGATTCGCACCCCTGCTCGCCCTCGCCGCCCTGGCCGCGGCGTGCATCCCGCTCGCGCCGGCCACGCCCGCGCGGCCCGCGCCCGCGTCATCCTCTGCCGATGCCGACGAGATGGCGGTGATGGCGCTGGTGGTGGACAGCGTGCTGGCCCAGCCGAACGAGCGCTTCCTGGTGCTGGCCGACAGCACCTCGCCGTCGCACCTCGACGCGGAGCAGCTCGCCAACTTCGTCCCCGCGCTCGACTCGGCCTCGCGCGCGGAGCTGATGCGCGACTTCCTGGCGAAGAACGCCGCGCCCGGGCCCACGCCCGCGTCGATCCCCGCCACCTCGGTGATCCGCATCTCCAACGTGTCGCGGATCTTCGCGGGCGAGGGCGACTTCAGCGCGAAGTGGGAGGCGTTCTTCACCCGCTTCGCCCCGGCACGGGCGTACAACACCCTCTCGCGCCCCGGCTTCGACGCGCCGCGCAGGAACGCGGTGATCGCCACCGGCACCATCTGCGGCGGCCGCTGCGGCCAGGGGCGGCTGATCGTGCTGGAGAAGACGGGTGGCGCGTGGCGGATCACCCGGCGCGTGGACACCTGGATCTCGTAGGCGCGCAGAGCGACACGACGAACGAGGGCGCCCGTGCCGATGCACGGGCGCCCTCATCGTATGTCGTCTGGAAACGCAACTTACTCGGCCGCGCCGCCGGAGCCGCCCTGCTTCGAGCCGCCCTCGCCGCCGCGCGGGCGGGGGGTGGCATCGAGCGAAAAGTCGTCGTCGGCCTCGTAGCGCCGCTTCACGCCCACGATGAAGAGAAGCAGGCCCGCCGCGCCCAGCAGCAGCGCCGCCTTCCCCATGTTTCCGCCCTTCTTGCCGCCGCCTGAACCCTGCTTGCCCATCCGCGTTGCTCCCCGTGGTGCCGTTT
>DASWMA010000363.1:0-3019 GCA_036399995.1 Longimicrobium sp.
GCACAGGATGGCGAGCTGCTGGTCCGTCATCTCCGCCCATCCGGGCGGCGGGCGATAGAAGCGGCGCTTCTCCCTGCCGGACTGGAACGCGAGCCATCCCTCGGCCGCGTCTTCGCTCGGACCTACGCCCGCGCCCGAGATCGAGACCGTGGGATACACGTCCCAGACTTCCCACCGCCTCCCGTTCGTCTCCACAAACTCGCGATGTGCCATACGGATAAGCATGGGTGCAGCCCCCCTGCGCTCGCAAGCCGCCCCCGCCCGGCGCTTGAAGATCGCGCCGAAACGTGTTAGGTTTGAGCGTTTCGGGCCGGTAGCTCAGCTGGCAGAGCATGGGCCTTTTAAGCCCGTGGCCGTGGGTTCGAGTCCCACCCGGCCCACTGAAAACCCCAGGTTGCGCACCGCCGCGGCCTGGGGTTTTTCCTTTCATCATCGCAGTTCGTCGCGAGTGGCAACCACGCGCCTTCTCGCGGCATCGGATGCTCGTCTGGATGTCCCGATCCCTCCGCCCCACCCGGTCTATGCTCCCGCTCTCCCGCTCCCTCGCTTGCGCCACGCTCCTCCTGGCGGCCCACCCGGCGGCGGCGCGCGCGCAGGCGTGGCTCGACAGCCTGCGCGTGGCCGAGACGCCGCGCTACGTGGTGTACGCGCCCACCGACGCCGACCTGCTGCAGGCACGCGGAGAGCTGGACCACGCGGTCGCCGCCTTCGCGCGGCACTTCGGCGGGCCGCCGCCGCGGATCGCGGTTCTGCTCACCGACCGCAACCCGCCGCGCGACTTCGAGGCGGCGTTCCACCGGCGTGGCCTGCGGGTGCTGGCGTGGCTCACCGACCGCGGGTGGGATGCGCAGCATGCGGGGATGGAAGGGGGCCGGCCGCACTCCGAGGCGCGCATCCTTCCCCACGAGGCCTGCCACGCCTTCCTCTCGGCGCACGTGGACGCCAGGCAGGGGCGCCCGCTTCCCGGCGGCGGGCCACGCACGCGCACCACGCACTACGGCCACCCCGCGCTCCCCGACTGGCTCGACGAGGCCGCGGCCGTTCTCTGCGAGCACGACGACGACCGTGCGCGGAGGGAGGCGCGGATGGCCGAGCGGCTGGACGCGCGCATCCCCCTCGCCGAGTTCCTCACCATGGCGCACCCGCTGTCGGGGGCCTTCGCCGTGCGCACCGGGCCGGGTGCCCCGGCTCCGCGGGGCGCGCCCGGAGAGGCATCGGCCCCGCCCGCGCCCGGCACCTACATGGGGGCGATGACCTTCCAGAACGTCCTCACCCCCGACGCCACCGTCCGTGCCACCACCTTCTACGCACAGGCGCTCAGCTTCACGCGCTTTCTTTCCGAGCGCTACGGCAGCGGCGCGGTGGGGCGGGTGGTGGAGGGGGTGGCCGACGGCCGGCCCGTGGGCGAGGCGCTGGCTTCGATCGGCGCGCCGGCAGACACCGCGCGGCTCGAAGCCGCGTGGGTCCAGTGGGTGCGCGGGCGGCAGCCGTAGCCTGGCTGCCGCCTCCTTCATGTCGCCGCCGGCACCCGCCAGTACACGCCGCTCTCGCGCTCCATCAGCCGCGCGCCGATCAGCTCGCGGCGCAGGGTGGCGTAGTCGGGGTGATGGCGGCCGATCACCTCGTTCACCTCGCGCTCGGCGTAGCGGCGGCCGTGCTCGAAGCGCTCCGCCAGCCACGCCAGGATCACGTCGCGCTTCTTCCGCACGTCGGGGATCTTGGTCAGCCGCTCGCCGTCGAGGTAGGTGCGCAGCACCTTGCGCTCCCACGCGCCGGTGTCGGTCTGCCCGGCCAGCGAGGCCACCTTCTCGGGGGTGAACAGGTCGCGGCTCAGCTGCTGCAGCCGGTCCGCATCGAGCGCGTAGAAGTGCACGTTCCCCTCGCGCCGCATCCGCACCAGCCCCGCCTCGGAGAGCCGCGCCAGGTGGTGCGACACCGTGGGCTCCTTCAGCTCCATGATCTCGGCCAGCTCGCCCACGCTGCGCTCCTGCGCGGCCACCAGCCCCAGCAGCTTCAGCCGCGCCTCGTTGGCCAGCAGCTTCAGGTGCGCCACCATCGTTTCCATGTCCACCCGTTCCATCGCCTCATCCCTTGCCAATTCGTATTTCAATGTTCATCTAATTAGATGAATAACGAAATAGTAACTCCGGCGCAACCCTGCATCGTCGAGCGCACGCCTCTGTGCCTCACGATCGATCACGCACCGTGAAGTCCGCGAAGGCGGACTGCGTGCCGTTGTAGCCGCGAGTTCACTCGCATCTTCCCGCGCCAGATCTCGACCGAGGGCCCTGTTGAGCCGCCACCCACGACCGAGACAGGCGGATACGGAAAGACCCGGCGAGGATCGCGTCCTCGCCGGGTCTTTCCGGCTGATCGGGATGAAGGGGCCGCTTACACGGCGGCCTTCAGCCAGGGGTCGTTGTTCTTCCAGCTCCGGTCGAGCGGCGAGAAGAGGAACACCAGGCCGCCGTTGCTGATCTTGGGGATCAGCGTGCGGGCGCGGCTCTGCTCCATCGCGGGGCAGCCTTCGCTGCGGCCGGCGCGGGTGGCCGTCACGTACGGGGCGCCGTGCACCACCACGCCGCGCGTGCGGGCGGCGCTGTTGAACTTCCCCGACAGGCCGGCCAGGCGCAGCCCCACCGAGCGGTACATCTTGCCGCTCGCCTTGCCGCTGAACGGGTACGTCTCCTGGGCCAGGAACAGCCCCAGCGACGTGGCCGCGCTCCCGAAGCCGTTGCCGAAGCGGGTGGGCACGCCCTGCCCGCTGGCCGCCGAGCCGCGGCCGTGCGACACGGTGAACGGGCCGTCCACCAGCTTCAGCGTCTTCATGTCGAACACGTACCCGCGCGGGGTGCGGCTGTCGAGGCCGTAGTCCACGAAGTAGAGGTACGGCTTCGTGACGGCGTCCGGGTGCGCGGCCCGGAACGCGAAGTAGCTGCGGAACGCGTCCTCGAGCGCCCGCGGATGACTCGTCGTCTGCACCGCCGACGCGAGCGCGCCGAGCGCGGCCTCGGTCTCG
>DASWMA010000364.1:0-2843 GCA_036399995.1 Longimicrobium sp.
AGCGGAGTCAACGGAAAATGATGACGTTCTCCGTTGACTCCGCTGACTCCGTGTGAAACCACTCTTTTTCAAGATCTGGTATCAGACTCCGACGGGCTCCCGGACGCCCGGACGCGCCGGGTAGTGGCTCTCCACGTAGTCGTCGAGGATGCGCTTGAACTCCTCGGCGATGTGGTCGCCGCGGAGGGTGACGGTGTGCTCGCCGTCCACGTACACGGGGGCCTTGGGCTCTTCGAAGGTGCCGGGGAGGCTGATCCCCAGGTTGGCGTGCTTGCTCTCGCCGGGGCCGTTCACCACGCACCCCATCACCGCCACCTTCATCTCCTCCACGCCGGGGTGCGACTCGCGCCACAGCGGCATCTGGTCGCGCAGGTAGCCCTGGATGCTCTCGGCCAGCGTCTGGAAGTAGGTCGACGTGGTGCGCCCGCAGCCGGGGCAGCTGGTCACCTGCGGCGTGAACGAGCGGATCTCCAGGCTCTGCAGGATCTGCTGCGCCACGTGCACCTCCTCGGTGCGGTCGCCGCCGGGCTTGGGGGTCAGCGACACGCGGATGGTGTCGCCGATCCCCTGCTGCAGCAGGATCGACAGCCCCGCGGTGGACGCGACGACGCCCTTGGTCCCCATCCCCGCCTCGGTCAGCCCCAGGTGCAGGGGATAGTCCGAAAGCGGCGCCAGCATCCCGTACACGGCCACCAGGTCCTGCACGCCGCTCACCTTGGCGGAGAGGATGATGCGGTCGTGCGGCAGCCCCAGCCGCTCGGCCAGGGCGGCGCTGCGCATGGCGCTCTCCACCATCGCCTGCATCATCACGCTCTTCGCGTCGAGCCGCGCGGCTTCCGGCAGGCGGGCGTTGGCGTCCATCATCTCGGTGAGCAGCGCCTGGTCGAGCGAGCCCCAGTTCACGCCGATGCGCACGGGCTTGCCGTGCTCCAGCGCCTTGTGGATGATGGCCGAGAAGTTCTCGTCGTGCCGCTTGGCGCCCACGTTGCCGGGGTTGATGCGGTACTTGGCCAGCGCCGCCGCGCAGTCGGGATACTTCGTGAGCAGGAGGTGCCCGTTGTAGTGGAAGTCGCCCACGATCGGCACGTGCACGCCGCGCTGCGCCAGGAACTCCACGATGTACGGCACCGCCTTGGCCGACTCGTCGTTGTTGACGGTCACGCGCACGATCTGGCTGCCGGCGCGCCAGAGCGCGGCCACCTGCCGCACGGTGCCCTCGATGTCGGCGGTGTCGGTGTTGGTCATGCTCTGCACCACCACCGGGTGCGCGCTCCCCACGGGCACGTCGCCCACCCAGGTGGTGACCGTCTTCCTGCGCTGTATCGGCTGCATCGACTGTATCGGGACGCTTCGGATTCAAGGGTTCCGGACGGCGTAAATCTAACCCCCGTGCGGAGAAATTGGAAATCGACAGCCGCAGGAACGAAGCGGCCGCCCCCGGAAAGGGAGCGGCCGCGGAGCGCCGGGTTCGTACGGTGGCGCCTACACCTCGCCCACGATCCAGTAGCGGCCGGGGCAGCGGCTCTCCGCCAGCTGGCGCGCCTCGTCGGACACGACCCCCGCGTGCAGGGCGGCGGTCTCGCCGCCGCCGAAGCGGAACGATCCGCCGATCCGCCCCACGTCGCGCCCCGCGGCGTCCTTCACGAACAGCTCGTCGCCCCGCTCCGCCAGCGTGAAGCCGTGGGGCCAGATCACGGTGTACCGGTCGCCGCCCTCCAGGCGCAGGCACCCCTGCAGGTCGCGGCTCACGCGGCCCTGGAAGAGGGCGTCCATCACGAACGTCGGGGGAGCCGCCTGCACGAGGAAGATCTCGGAGGGCTCGTTGCGCGTGAAGGAGGGGCCCATCCCCTCCGCCCCGCCGCACCCGGCGAGGGCGAGGGCCACGGCGCACGACGACAGGGCGCGGCTGATCGAACGGTTCATGGGTTTTGCCTCCGGTTTTCATGGAGAGCGGCGGTTTCGGAACTCACGGATTCAGAACGTCCGAGCCGCCGGAGACGTGACGCCCTGGCCGGGCATCATTCGGGGAGGGGGCAAGCCTCGCCAAGCCGGGGTGGGGCGCCGCCGGCCTACAACCCCTCCGACGCCACCGGCGGATCGTGCGCGCCGGCACGCCCGCCGGTCACCATCAGCACCACGGCGGCGATGACGAGGAGGGCGAAGAGGTAGCCGCCGATCCCCATCCGCTCGCCCCACATCAGGTACGCGGCGATCGCCGCCACCACGGGCTCGACCGTGGCGACGGTGGCGGCGCGCGTCGCCTCCACCTTCCGCACCCCGATGCTGTACAGCAGGTAGCTGCCGTAGGTGGGCACCACGGCCAGGAAGACGATCACCGCCCACTCCGCCCCCGTCTTGGGCCCGAAGCGCACGAAGGGAAGGAGGCCGAGCGCGCCCACGGGAAGCGCGTAGAGGAAGAAGGTCGACGCGTGGTAGCGCTCGAAGGCACGCTTCCCCACCAGGTAGTACAGCGCGTACGCCCAGCCGGAGAGCAGCCCCCAGAAGAGCGCCGCCGGGGTCAGCCGGATCGTCCCCCCGCCGCCCGCCAGCGCGATCCCCGCCAGCCCGGCGATCGCCAGGGCCACCGCGGCCACCTTCCGCCGCGGCATCGCCTCGCGCAGGAAGGCGGCGGAGAGGAGCGCCACCCACGCCGGCGCGGTGTACAGCAGCACGGCCGCCAGCGCCGCCCCGCCGCTCTGCACCGCCCGCATGTACGCGCCGAAGAAGAGCGACACGCCGGCCAGGCCGAACCCCAGCGTCAGCGGCACGTCGCGCCGCGCCAGCCGCGTCTGGCCGATCGCGGCGGCGTGCACGCCGAAGCAGCCGGCCGCGATCACCGCGCG
>DASWMA010000365.1:0-3571 GCA_036399995.1 Longimicrobium sp.
CAGCGCCGCCTCCACCTCGCCCAGCTCGATGCGGAAGCCGCGCACCTTCACCTGCTGGTCGGCGCGGCCGGCGGGCTCCACCTCGCCGTCGGGGGTGTAGCGGCCCAGGTCGCCGGTGCGGTACATCCGGTCGCCCTCGTCCGCCGTCCACGGGTTCGCCACGAAGCGCTCGGCGGTCAGCGCCGGGTCGCCGCGATAGCCGAGTGCGACGTGCGGGCTGCGCAGCCACACCTCGCCCAGCTCGCCCACCCCCGCCAGCGCCCCCGTGCGGCTGCGCACCAGGAGCTGCACACCCGGGATCCCGCGACCCAGCGGGATGATCGGCTTCGCGTCGGCCCCGGCGTCGGGGTCCACCACGTGATACGAGACGGCGCGCTGCGTTTCGGTGGAGCCGTAGTAGTTGATCACGGTGACGCCCGGCGCCAGCCGGCGCAGCCGCGCCACGTCGCCCCGCATCAGCACGTCGCCCACGAAGAAGGCGCGGCGCAGCGCGGGGAGCGAGCCGGCGGAGCCCTCGTCGTCCAGCTCGGCGGCCTCGGCCAGGAGCTGGCCCATGGCGGGGGTCAGGTGCGCCACCGTCACCCCCGCGGCGGCCATCCACTCGCCCAGGTACCCCGGCGTTCCCACCCGGTCCGGGTCGGGGGCCACCACGGCGGCGCCCAGCTGCAGCGGGGTGAACACGTCGCGGTGCAGCGGGTCGTGCGCCAGCCCGGACAGGAGGGAGAAGCGGTCCGCGGCCGTCAGCCCGAACGTCTCCGCCAGCCAGGGGGTGAAGTGCGTGAGCGACCCGTGTCGCCCCATCACCGCCTTGGGGGTTCCCGTGGTTCCCGAGGTGAAGGAGAGGTACGCCAGCGAGTCGGGCCCGATCTCCACCTCCGGCGCCTCGGGCGGCGTCGACGCGAGCCCGTCCACGTCGTCGATCGCGGCACCGCCGGCGCGCGCGCCGAGGGTGACGGTGACGGGGGCGAGCTCGGCGAGCGCCGCTTCCACCTCGGGCGGAACGGGCCCCGCGGCGGCGATGCGGAGGAAGCCGCGCGGCGCGGCGATGCGGACGTACTCGGCCAGGCGCGCGGGGGGATACGCCGGGTCGAGCGCAACGAAGGCGGCCCCGGCGCGCAGCACGCCCACCAGGGCGCGCGCCATGGCGGCGGAGCGGTGCGCCCACACGGCCACGGTGTCGCCGGGGGCCACGCCGCCCTCCACCAGGCGGCGCGCCAGGCGGGCGGTGGCGGCGTCGAGCTCGGCGTACGTCCACCGCTCGCGCGGGTCTTCCACCGCCATCGCACCCGGACGCTCCGCCGCCCACCGCGCGAACAGGGCGGGCACGCTCCCGCGCCACGCCGTGTCCAGCGGCGCGGCGGGGTCGGGAAGGAGGGCGCCGGCTTCGGGGGTGCGCAGCGACAGCGTGCCCGCGGGGCGCGCCGGGTCGGCCACGGCCTGGGCCAGCACCTCGCCGGTCTGCTCCAGCAGCTCGCGCATCAGCGCGGCGTCGAAGAGCTCGGCGGCGTAGACCAGGGCCAGCCCCAGCCCCTCCGGCGTCTCGGCGGCGTACAGCGTCAGGTCGACCTTGGTGACGGGGTCGCCGCCCCCGCCGAAGGGCCGCAGCTCGAGCCCCGCCGGCACCTCGCCGCGCGCGCCGAAGTTCTGGTAGTTGACCATCACCTGGAACACGGGCGAGTGCCCCAGCGAGCGCGGCACCCGCAGCGCGTCGAGCACGCGCTCGAAGGGAACGTCCTGGTGGGCGTAGGCCCCCAGGGTGGCCTCGCGCACGCGGGCCAGCACCTCGCGGAAGGTGGGGTCGCCGCCCAGGTCGGCGCGGATCACCAGGGTGTTCAGGAACACGCCCAGCAGCGGCTCGGTGCCGCCGTGGGTGCGCCCGGCCACCTGGGTGCCCACCACCACGTCTTCGTGCCCCGACCAGCGCGCCAGCACCACGTCGAGCGCGGCCAGCAGCACCATGAAGGGCGTGACCCCCTCGCGGCGGGCCAGCGCGCGCACCCCGGCCAGCAGGTCGGGGGGGAGCGCCCCCTCCACCATCCCGCCCGCGTACCCCTGCACGGCGGGGCGGGGGCGGCTGGTGGGCAGCTCCAGCAGCGGCGGCGCGCCTTCCAGCCGCTCGCGCCAGTACGCCACCTGCCGCTCGGCCGCCTCGTCGGTCATCCACGCGCGCTGCCACGCCGCGTAGTCGGCGTACTGCACGGCCGGCTCGGGGAGGGGCGAGGGGAGCCCGCGCGCGAAGGCGTCGTACAGCGCCGCCAGCTCGCGCTCCCACACGCCGGCCGACCACCCGTCGAACACCGTGTGGTGCGCGGTGAGGTGAAGGACGTGGTCGTCGCTCGCCAGCCGCAGCAGCATCACCCGGAAGAGCGGCCCCTGGTCCATCGCGAACGGGGCGGCCATGTCCTTGGCCACGCGCCGGCCCGCCTCGGCCTCGCGCGCCTCGGGCGGCAGGGCGCTCAGGTCGTGCACGGGCAGGCGGAAGTCCGGACTCAGCACCCGCTGCACCGCGCCCTCGGGCGTCGTCGGCAGAACCGTGCGCAGCACCTGGTGGCGGCGGACGATCTCGGCCAGGGCGCGCTCCAGCACGCCGGCGTCGAGCCTGCCCCCCAGCCGCACCGTGTGGGGGACGTTGTCCGCGGGCGACTCGGGCGCCAGCCGCTGGAGGATCCACAGCCGCTCCTGCGCGAACGAGAGCGGCGCGTCGCCGCCGCCGGGGCGGGGGAGCAGGGGGGGAAGCCGCACGCCGTCGCCGGCACGCAGCGCGGCGTCCACGCGCGCGGCCAGCGCCGCCAGGGTGGTGTCTTCGAACACGGCGCGGATCGGGACCTCCACCCCGAAGCTCTCGCGGATGCGCGACACCAGCCGCGTGGCCAGCAGCGAGTGGCCGCCCAGCTCGAAGAACCCCTCGCCGGCGCCGACGCGGTCTACGCCCAGCAGCTCGCTCCAGATCGCCGCCAGGATCTCCTCCGTGGGCGTGCGCGGCGCGATGAACGTGTCGCCGGCCGCGGCCTGCGGGTCGGGGAGGGCGCGGCGGTCCACCTTGCCGTTGGGGGTCAGCGGGAGCGCGTCGAGCACGGCGAACGCGGCCGGCACCATGTAGTCCGGCAGCCGCTCGGCGGCGTGCGCGCGCAGCTCGGCGGGCGAGACGACGGCGCCGTCCGCCACCACCCAGGCGGCGAGCTGCCGGGCCTCGCCCTCGCCGCGGGCCAGGACCACGGCCTCGCGGACGTGCGGATGGGCGGCCAGGACGGATTCGATCTCGCCCAGCTCGATGCGGAAGCCGCGCACCTTCACCTGCTCGTCGGCGCGGCCCAGGAACTCGAGCGAGCCGTCCGCCAGCCGCCGCGCGAGGTCGCCGGAGCGATACAGCCGCGCGTCCGGCTCCGCCGAGAAGGGATCGGGGACGAAGCGCTGGGCCGTGAGCTCCGGTCGGCCGAGATACCCCCGCGCCACGCCCGCGCCACCGACGTACATCTCACCGGCGACGCCCGTGGGGACCAGCTCGCCGTCGCGGTCCAGCAGGTGAACGGCAAGGTCGGGGATGGGGATGCCGATCGGCGACGCGGAGCCA
>DASWMA010000366.1:0-9278 GCA_036399995.1 Longimicrobium sp.
TGACCAGCGTGATCGCGGCGTCTTCGATCATGTAGCCCAGCCGCTCGCGCGGGTACGCCGGGTCCAGCGGCACGTACGCGCCTCCGGCCCCCAGCACCCCCAGCATCGTGGCCACCAGATCCGGCGTACGCGGCAGGCAGATGCCCACGCGCACCTCGGGCCCCACGCCGCGGTGGAGGAGGAGGTTGGAGAGCTGGTTCGCCCGCGCCTCCAGCTCCGCGTACGTCATCCGCTCGCCGCGCCACGAGAGCGCGACCGCGTGCGGCGTCCGCGCCGCCGGGGCGCGGAACAGGTCATGGACGCGCACACCGCCGGTGGGATAGCCCCGGTCGGTCGCGTTCCAGGCATCCACCACCAGGCCGCGCTCTTCCGCCGAGAGCAGGTCCAGCTCCGAGAGCCGCACGTCCGCGTTGGCGGCGGCCTGCTCCAGCACCCGCTCCAGGTGCCCCAGCATCCGACGGACGGTGGCGCGGTCGAAGAGGTCGGTGCTGTACTCCAGCACGCCGCCGATGCCGCCGTCGTGCGGGACGGCGGTGAGCCCCAGGTCGTACCGGGTGGTCTCCACCTCCGCGCCCACCCCCTCGATCCGCACCCCCGCCAGGCCCGAGCCGGAGCGGTCGACGTTCTCCACCGAGAACGTCACCTGGAAGAGGGGCGAGTGGCTCATCGACCGCTCGGGCTGCAGCTCCGCCACCAGCCGCTCGAACGGCACCTCCTGGTGCTCGTACGCACCCAGCGCCCCCTCGCGCACGCGCCCCAGCAGCTCGCGGAAGGTGGGGTCGCCCGAGAGGTCGGTGCGCAGCACCAGCGTGTTGGCGAAGAAGCCGATCAGCTCCTCGACTTCCTTCCTCGTCCGCCCCGCGATGGGGCTGCCGACGAGGACGTCGTCGCTCCCGCTGTACTTCGACAGCAGCAGCTGGAAGGCGCCCAGCATCACCATGTACAGCGTGGCGCCCTCGCCGCGGCCCAGTGCCTGGAGGCCGTCGAGCAGCGCGCGCGGCAGGTCGAACCTCTCCCGCGCGCCGCGGTGCGACTGCACCGGCGGACGGGGCCGGTCCGTCGGCAGCTCCAGCAGCGCCGGCGCGCCCGCCAGCCGCTCCTTCCAGTAGCCGACCTGCCGGTCGAGCACCTCGCCCTGCAGCTGCTCGCGCTGCCACACGGCGTAGTCGGCGTACTGCACCGGCAGCTCGGCCAGCGGCGAGTCGCCCCCGTCGCGATAGGCCGCGTACAGCGCCGACAGCTCGCGCAGGAGAACGCCGCTGCTCCACCCGTCGCTGACCACGTGGTGGATGCACAGCAGCAGCACGTGCTCCTCGGGTGCCACCCGCAGCAGCGTGGCGCGGACGAGCGGGCCCTCGGCCAGGTCGAACGGACGCGCCGCATCCTCCCGCGCGCGCCGCCGCACCTCCGCCTCTCTCTCCGTCGCGTGCAGCCCCGACAGGTCGTCGACGGGGAGCGCGAAGCCGGCGAAGGGCGCGACCACCTGCACCGCGCCTCCGTCCACCTCGCGGAAGGCGGTCCGCAGCGACTCGTGGCGGCGGACGATCTCGCCCAGCGCCCGCTCCAGCGCCGCCGCGTCCAGGGCTCCGCCCAGGCGCCACGCCGCGGGGATGTTGTAGGTGGCGCTCCCCGGATCCAGGCGGTCCAGGAACCAGAGCCGCTCCTGCGCGAACGAGAGCGGGAGGGGACGATCACGATCGACCCGTACGACCGGCGGCAGCACCGGCAGCCCGGCGCGGCGCATCTCCTCCACCGCCCTCGCCATCTCCGCCACCGTGGGTCCCTCGAAGAGTGCCCTCAGCGGCAGCTCCACGGCGAGCACCTCGCGGACGCGCGAGACCACGCGAGTGGCGAGCAGCGAGTGCCCGCCCAGCTCGAAGAAGCTCTCCTCCACCCCCACCCGCTCCAGCCGCAGCACGTCGGCCCAGATCCCCGCCAGCACCTCCTCGGCCGGCGTGCGCGGCGCCACGTAGCGCTCCTGCGCCGGGGCGAAGTCCGGCGCCGGCAGCGCCTTGCGGTCCAGCTTCCCGTTGGGGGTCAGCGGGAGCGCGTCCAGGAAGACGAACGCGGACGGGACCATGTGCTCCGGGAGCTCCCGGAGCAGGTGCTCGCGCAGCGCTCCCGCGTCCACGCCACCCACCACGTACGCCACCAGCCGCGTCTCGCCGGGCGCGTCCTCCCGCGCCACCACCACGCAGTCGGCGACTCCCTCGCTCCGCCGCAGCGCGCCTTCGATCTCGCCCGGCTCGATCCGGAAGCCGCGCACCTTGACCTGCTCGTCCACCCGCCCCAGGAACTCCAGCTCGCCCGTTGCCAGCCACCGCACCCGGTCGCCCGTGCGGTACAGCCGCGCGCCGGGCTCGCTGCCGAACGGGTCGGGGACGAAGCGCTCCGCCGTCAGCGCCGGCCTGCCGGCGTAGCCGCGGGTCACGCCGGCGCCACCCACGTACAGCTCGCCCGGAACGCCGGCGGGCACCGGTGCCCCGCGCGCGTCCAGCACGTACGCGCGGGTGTTGGGCACCGGCCGCCCGATGGGAGGCCGGCCGCCGCCCGGAGCGCACTCCGCGGTGGCGGACCAGATGGTGGCCTCGGTGGGCCCGTACAGGTTGAAGAAGCGGCGCCCCGGCGCCCAGCGCTCCACCAGCTCGGCCGGCAGCGCCTCGCCCGCGGTCATCAGCGTGCGGAGCGCGGGGAGCTCGGCCGGCGGCAGCACGGCGAGCACGGAGGGCGGCAGGGTGGCCGCGGTCACCTCCTCGTCGTGGAGGAGACGGACGAGGTCGGGCCCCGGGGCCAGGGTCTCACGCGTCCCCAGCACCAGCGTGGCGCCGGTGGCCAGCGCCATCACCAGCTCGAACACCGAGGCGTCGAAGGAGGGCGAGGCGAACTGGAGCACCCGGTCCCCGGCCGTGACGCCGAGGTCGTGCGCGTGCCCCCGGGCCACGTTGGCGAGCCCCCGGTGCGGCACCAGCACGCCCTTGGGGCGGCCGGTGGAGCCGGAGGTGTAGATGACGTACGCCAGGTTGTCGGGAATGACGCCGGCGGCCGGCGCCTGGGCGCTTTCGGCCTCGATGCGCTCGCGGTTGGCGTCCAGGCAGACGACCCCGGCCTCGGGCGCGAGCCCCTCCGGCAGCGGCAGCCGGGTGAGCAGGAGCGCGGCGCCCGAGTCGGCGAGCATGAAGGCCAGCCGCTCGGCCGGGTACGCCGGGTCCAGCGGCACCCAGGCGCCGCCGGCCTTGAGCACGGCCAGGATGGCGACCACCAGTTCCGTGCCCCGCTCCAGGCAGATGCCCACGCGGGTCTCCGGGCGGACGCCGCGGCGCCGCAGGTGGTTCGCCAGCCGGTTGGCCGCCCGGTCCAGCCCGGCATAGGTGAGCGCCGCGCCGGCGAAGCGGATCGCGGCCGCGTCGGGCGTCCGCGCCGCCTGGGCTTCGATCAGCTCGTGGATGCAGGCACCCGCGAGGTACTCCGCATCCGTGCGGCTCCACGCCTCCAGCACCCGCTGCCGCTCGGCCTCCGGGAGCACCTCGATGGTATCCAGCGGGCGCTCCGGCGCCCTTTCCAGCGCCTCGACCAGCCCCTCCAGCGCGGTGTTCATGAGCGCGCACACCCGCTCCGCACCGACGCCGCCCTGCACCTGCACCGTCAGGCGGAACCCGTCTCCCAGGTCGTCCACCGACAGGTTGAGCGGGTAGTTCGACCGCTCGAGGGCGCGGATCCCCACCAGGGCGGCCCCGCGCACCTTCGGCCGCTTCCCGCCACGTGCGCCGTGCCGGTAGTTGAAGACCGCCGAGAACAGCGGCTCCGGCGCCGGCACCCCGCTGCACTGCTGCGCGAGCGCGAGGGATGCGTGCTCGTGGCGCACCAGGCTGGCCAGGAGCGCCTGGGTGCGCCGCACGCCGGTCACCGCGCCCGCGTTTGCCAGCCGGATGCGTACGGGGAGCGTGTTGATGAACGGACCCAGCACCTGGTCCGCCCCCTCCCCGCCCTGCATGCGCCCGAAGAGCACCGTGCCGAACACCACGTCGCTGCGCCCCGAGACCCGCGCCAGCACCTGCGCCCACGCCACGTGGCATACGCTCGCCGCGCTCACGCCCAGCGCCCGCGCCCGCGCCCGCAGCCGCACCCCCAGCCCCGTCTCCACCTCCAGCCGCGCCTGCTCCAGCCCCAGCCCGTCCCCGTGCACCTCGCGCAGCCCGAACGGCACCGTCGGCTCGTCGACGTCGCCCAGCAGCTCGCGGAAGAACGCTTCGTGCTCGGCCCGGCTCACCCCCAGCCGCGCCTGCGCCACGTAGTTGCGGAAGGGGAGCGGAGCCGGCAGCTCCTCCGCGCGGCCGTCGAGGAGCGCGTCGATCTCCGCCCGGAGCACCTCGATCGCGGTGTGGTCACTCGTCAGGTGGTGCAGCAGCAGGAGCATCTCCCACCGCCCGTCCACGGCTTCACTGGCGACGTAGGCACGCAGCAGGGGAGCGTGGCTCAGCTCCATGCGGTGATGCAGCGGATCGACGCGCTCGAACAGCTGCCTCCCCGCATCGCCCGCGGCCGGGTCGACCTCCACCTCTTCGACACGGAGCGGAGCGTGGCGCCAGACCACCTGCACCGGCTCGGCAAGCCCCTCCCACACCACCGCCGTGCGCAGGATGTCGTGCCGCGCGACCGCCGCCCGCAGCGCGGCCAGGAAGGCCTCCATCCGTTCGCGGCTCTCGAAGGCGAACGGCTGCGTGAGCAGGTAGGGGTCGCTCTCCGGGGTGAGCAGGTGGTGGAAGAGGATTCCTTCCTGCAGGGGCGCCAGCGGATAGATGTCCTGCACGTTCCCCGCGCCGCCCGGCACACCGGCCACGATGCGGTCGATCTCGCCCTGAGTGAGCTCCACCAGCGGGAGCATCTCCGGCGTGATGGCGCCGCAGCCGGCGGGGATCCGGTTCGGCGGGATCGCGACCTCGTGGAAGTCACCGCCCGCCGCGGCGGCGAGCTCCGCCACCGTGGGCGTGGTGAAGAGGGCGCGTACGTCGGCGCGCACGCCGCGGCGCCGCATCCGCTCGACGAGGGTGACCGCCAACAGGGAGTGGCCCCCCAGGGCGAAGAAGTTGTCGTGCACCCCCACCCGCTCCACCTTCAGCACCTCGGCCCAGATCCCCGCCATCACCTCCTCGGCCGGCGTCCGCGGCGCCACGTACCGGTCCTCGGCCGACGCGTACTCCGGCGCCGGCAGCGCCTTGCGGTCGAGCTTCCCGTTCGGCGAGAGCGGCAGCCGCTCCAGCGCCACGAACGCCGCCGGCACCATGTACTCCGGCAGGCTCCGCCGCAGGTGCTCGCGCAGCTCGTCGGCCTCCACGCCGCCCACCACGTACGCCACCAGCCGCGGGTCGCCCGGCACGTCCTCGCGCGCCACCACCACGCAGTCGGCCACGCTCTCGTGGTCGCGCAGGACGGCCTCGATCTCCCCCGGCTCGATGCGGAAGCCCCGGACCTTCACCTGCCCGTCCAGGCGGCCCAGGAACTCCAGCGTCCCGTCGGTCCGCCAGCGTGCCCGGTCGCCCGTCCGGTACAGGCGTGCGCCTTCGGTCGAGAACGGATCGGGAACGAACTGCTCCGCCGTCAGGCCGGCACGCCCCAGGTAGCCGCGCGCCACCCCCGCGCCGCCGATCCGGAGCTCGCCCGGGACGCCCGCCGGCTGCGGGCTCCCGAACGCGTCGCAGACGTACAGGCGCACGTTCCCCAGCGGCCGGCCGATCGGGTGCCCCTCCACGATCCCGTCGTGCGGGACGGGGTGCGTGGAGGCCAGGATCGTCCCCTCGGTGGGGCCGTAGAAGACGTGCAATTCCGCCCCGGGGAGCGCTTCCCGCATCTCCGCCAGCAGGTCGGCCGCGACCCGGTCGCCACCCACGAAGGCGCGCCGCAGCCGGCCAAGCCGGGGCGTCTCGCGCTCGGCGTGGACCAGCTGCCGCATCAGCGCGGGGACCGCGTGCACCAGCGTGGCGTCGGCGATCTCCTCCACCAGCGCGGGCACGTCCATCACCCGCTCGCGCTCCACCAGGCGCACCGCGGCCCCCGAGGTGAGCGGAAGCAGCGCCTCGAACAGCCAGATGTCGAAGGCGTACGAGGCCAGCGCCGGCATCACGTCGCCCTGGGCGACGCCGAACGCCTCGCGCGTGGCGGCCAGCAGGTTGGCCAGGGAGCCGTGCGGCACCAGCACGCCCTTGGGGCGGCCGGTACTGCCGGAGGTGTAGATGACGTACGCCAGGCTCGCGTCGGAGGCGGGCACCTCCGGCGCCGCCTCCGCCGCCGTCTCCGGAAGCGCGTCCACCCGCACCAGGGTGGCTCGGTGCTCCGGCAGCACCCCGGCCGTGCCCGCCGTGGCGACCACCACCCCAAGCGCCGCGTCGGCGATGATCCACCCCAGCCGCTCCGCCGGGTACCCCGGATCGAGGGGGACGTAGGCGCCGCCCGCCTTCCAGATCCCCAGCACCCCCACCAGCAGCTCGGGCGTGCGCTCCATGCACAGCCCCACCGGGGTCTCGGGCCCCACGCCCAGCTCGCGCAGGTGCCGGGCGAGGGCCGCCGCGCGCCGGTCCAGCGCGCCATAGCTCACGGCTTCCCCGCCATGCAGGAGGGCGACAGCCTCGGGAGCGCGGCGCGCCCACTCGGCGAAGAGCACGTGGGCCGGCGGGTCGGAGCTTTCGCGCTCCGTGTGGTTCCACGCCCCCAGCACCTGCTCGCGCTCCTCGTCGCCGAGCAGCTCCAGCTGCGAGAGCCGCACGTCCGCGTTCGCGGCGACCTGCTCCAGCACCCGTGCCAGGTGGCCGAGCATCCGGAGGGCCGTGCCGCGCTCGAACAGGTCGGTGCTGTAGTTCAGCCCGCCGCGCAGGCCCTGGGGGGTCGCCGCGAGCGTCAGGGAAAGATCGAACTTGGCGATCTCCACCGCCCTACCGGCGCCGCCGACCTTCAGGCCCGGAAGCGCGCCTCCCCGGCCCCCGGCGTCCTGGAGCGCGAACATCACCTGGAAGAGGGGCGAGTGGCTCAAGCTGCGCTCCGGCTGCAGCTCGGCCACCAGCTTCTCGAACGGCACCTCCTGGTGCTCGTACGCGCCCAGCGTCGCCTCGCGCACCCGCCCCAGCAGCTCGCGGAAGGTCGGGTCTCCACCGAGGTCGGTGCGCAGCACCAGCGTGTTGACGAAGAAGCCGATCAGCTCCTCCACCTCGCCGCGCGTGCGCCCGGCGATCGGGCTCCCCACCACCACGTCTTCGCTGCCGGCGTACTTGCCCAGCAGCACCTGGAAGGCCCCCAGCAGGGTCATGTACAGCGTCGCGCCCTCGCTCCGCCCCAGCGCCTGCAGCCGCTCCAGCAGCTCGGGGGGAAGCTCGATCCGCTCGTGCGCCCCCCGGAACGTCTGCACGGCCGGGCGCGGATGGTCGGTGGGCAGCTCCAGCAGCGCGGGTGCGTCCGCCAGCCGCTCGCGCCAGTAGCCGAGCCGCCGCTCCAGCAGCTCGCCCCGCAGGTGCTCGCGCTGCCAGGCGGCGTAGTCGGCGTACTGCACCCCCGGCTCCGGCAGCGGCGACTCGCGCCCCTCGCGGTATGCCGCGTACAGCGCCGACAGCTCCCGGTCGAGCACCCCCATGCTCCATCCGTCGCTGACGATGTGGTGCATCACCAGCAGCAGCACGTGGTCTTCCTCGCCCAGCCGCAGCAGCACCGCACGGAAGAGCGGGCCCGCGGCGAGGTCGAAGGGCTGCCGCGCCACCTCGCCGGCGCGCCGGCTGACCGCCGCCTCGCGATCCGCCTCGGCCAGCCCGGAGAGATCGTCCACGGGGAGCGTGAAGCCGCCGAAGGGCGCGATCACCTGCACCGGCGAGCCGTCCGCCTCGGCGAAGACCGTCCGCAGCGACGCGTGGCGCCGGACGATCTCGCCCAGGCTCCGTTCCAGCGCCGCCTGGTCCAGCACACCCCCCAGGCGCCGTGCCATGGTGAGGTTGTAGACGGCGCTTCCCGGCTCCAGCCGGTCGATGAACCAGAGCCGCTCCTGCGCGAACGACAGCGGCAGCGCCCCGGTACGATCCACCGGAACCACGGGTGGCAGCACCGGCAGCCCCGCGCGCCGCATCTCCTCCACGCGCCCGGCCAGCTCCGCCACCGTGGGTCCCTCGAACAGCGCCCGCAGCGGCACCTCCACCCCGAACAGCTCGCGGACCCGCGAGATCACGCGCATGGCCAGCAGCGAGTGCCCGCCCAGGGCGAAGAAGCTTTCCTCCACGCCCACCCGCTCCAGGCGCAGCGTCTCCGCCCAGATCTCCGCCAGCATCTCCTCCACCGGCGTCCGCGGCGCCACGTAGCGCTCCTCCACCGGGGCGAAGCCCGGCGCCGGCAGCGCCGCGCGGTCCAGCTTGCCGTTGGGCGTCAGCGGGAGCCGCTCCAGCGGGACGAACGCGGACGGCACCATGTACTCCGGCAGGCTCCGCCGCAGGCGGTCGCGCAGCGCCGCGGCTTCCGCTTCACCCACCACGTACACCACCAGCCGCTGGTCGCCCGTGGCGTCCTCGCGCGCGACCACCGCGCAGTCCGCGACGCCGGGCGCCTGCCGCAGCGCGGCCTCGATCTCGCCAAGCTCGATGCGGAAGCCGCGCACCTTCACCTGGTGGTCGTTCCGGCCCAGGAACTCCAGCGTTCCGTCCGGCCGCCAGCGTGCAAGGTCGCCCGTGCGGTACAGGCGCGCGCCCGGCTTGGCGGCGAACGGGTCGGGGACGAACTTCTCGGCCGAGAGCCCCGGCCGCCCCAGGTAGCCGCGCGCCACACCCGCCCCGCCGATGTACAGCTCGCCCGGGACCCCCGCCGGCACCGGGGACAGCGACCGGTCCACCACGTACACCTGCGTGTTCGCCACCGGCGTGCCGATGGAGACGTGCCCGCGGCCCACCTCCGCCCCCGCGCCGAGGTGCTGCGCCGTCGACCAGATGGTGGTCTCCGTCGGCCCGTAGACGTTCCAGAGCGCGCCCACGCGCTCGCGCAGCCGCGCGGCGAGCTCGGCGGGGAGCGCCTCGCCGCCGCTGAGGGCGCGCAGGCTCTCCGCGCCCTCCCAGCCGGCGTCGAGGAGGAGCCGCCAGGTCGCGGGCGTGGCCTGCAGCACCGTCCCGCCGCCCGCCGCGACCGCATCCCGCAGCAGGGCGGGGTCCGACGCCGCCGAGCGGTCCAGGATCTCCACCCGCGCACCCGAGAGGAGCGGGAGGAAGAGCTCGAGCACCGAGATGTCGAAGGCGAAGGTGGTGATGGCGAGCAGCCGGTCCCCG
>DASWMA010000367.1:0-2951 GCA_036399995.1 Longimicrobium sp.
TGACCGAGCTGGAGACCGACGCGCTCAACGAGCTCTTCAACATCGGGCTGCACCGGGCGGCGGCCTCGCTGTCGGACCTGACGGGGAAGCGCGTGGTGGTGGAGCTTCCCCGGCTCTGGGTGTGCTCGATGGGCGAGCTCAAGGACCGCCTCCTCGAGGTGGTGGACGGCGACCTGGCCACGGTGCACCAGTTCTTCGGCGGCGCCATCGCCGGCGACGCCGTGCTCCTGCTGGAATACGACAAGGCGGTGCAGCTGGCCGACCTGATGACCGGCGGCGACGTGGCGCTGGGCGGCCGGCTCGACCAGTCGGCGCGCGAGGTGATCGCCGAGATCGGCAACGTGGTGCTCAGCTCGTGCCTGGGCGCCTTCGGCAACGTGCTGCACGTGGCGGTCTCGTTCTCGGTGCCGCGCATCCACATCGAGTCGCTCGACGGGATGCTGCGCACGGTGGTGATCGAGCGCGACCAGGGGATCCCCTACGCGCTGGTGGCGGCCACCCGCTTCACCCTCAGCGGGCTGGAGATCAGCGGCTTCCTGATCGTGGTGATCGGCGTCAAGTCGCTGGAGCTGGTGTCGCAGGCGCTCACCTCGCGGGTGAGCTGACGAATGGGCCACCCCGACATCCCGCTGCTGGAGATCGGCGCCCCCGCCGAGGCGCTGGTGCACGCCGGCGACTTCCTCGACGCGGGGGTGCTGGCCGTGGACGCCGCCCTGGAGGTGCGCGGCTGGAACCGCTGGCTCGAGACCGCCACCGGGTGGAGCGCCGAAGAGGTGCTGGGCCGGCCGCTGGTGGAGATCTTCCCCGCGCTGGAGGGCACGCGCGGCGAGGCCGCCTTCCGCCGCGCGCTGGGCGGCGAGACGGTGGTGCTCTCGCACCGCTTCCACGAGTACCTCGTCCCGCTCCCCTGCGACCCCGCCTTCACCCGCTTCGAGCGGATGCAGCAGAGCGCGCGCATCGCGCCCCTCTTCCTGGACGGGCGGCCGGCGGGCGCGGTGGCGCTGATCCAGGACGTGACCGAGCGCGTGACCATGGAGGCCGAGCTGCGGGCGGCGCTGGAGCGCGCCGAGGGGGCCAGCCGCGCCAAGAGCGAGTTCATGGCGGCCATGAGCCACGAGCTGCGCACCCCGCTGGGCGCCATCATCGGCTACTCCGACCTGCTGGAGACCGAGGTGGTGGGGCCGTTGCTGCCGCGCCAGAAGGAGCACATGCGCAGGGTGAAGGTGGGCGCGTGGCACCTGCTGGGGATCATCGAGGAGATCCTCACCTTCTCGCGGCTCGACGCCGGCCGCGACCCCCCGCACGCGGAGCTGGTGGACGCCTGCACCATCGTGGCCGACGCCGTGGCGATGGTGGAGCCCCAGGCCGAGCAGAAGGGGCTCGCCCTGCGGGTGCTGGTTCCCGGGCACCCGCTGGAGGTCACCACCGATCCCGGCAAGCTGCGCCAGATCCTGGTGAACCTGCTGGGCAACGCGGTGAAGTTCACCGACGCGGGCGAGGTGGAGCTTCGCGCCTGGGCTGAGCTGGGCGTGATGTACTTCGCGGTGAGCGACAGCGGCCCGGGGATCGCGCCCGAGTACCTGGAAACGATCTTCGAGCCGTTCACCCAGGTCGACTCGTCGCACACGCGGCTGAAGGGGGGCACGGGGCTGGGGCTGCCGGTGAGCCGCCGGCTGGCGCGGCTCCTGGGCGGCGAGCTGGAGGTGGAGTCCACGGTGGGGGAGGGGAGCCGGTTCACCCTCTCGCTCCCCGTCCTTGCCCACGACCCCGGGGGCGACGTCGAAGAGCCGTAGGCCGCGCGCCGGTCCGTGCATCCCTCCAACGACGTTCGACGGGCAAAGGTGGATCGCGCAGAGCCATCCGGACATCGTTCTGGTTCCGGGCACCCAGGAATCTCACGCAGAGCAGCAGAGAAGCAGAGGAGAGCGGCTGTTCTCTGCTCCTCTGCTGCTCTGCGTGGGCCACGTCGTTGCGGATCTTCATTTCCGAACGAAGCCCGGCACGGCACGGGGCGTTATATTGGGCCGACGACTTCCGGAGCCGCCCAGGCCTGGTCTCCCCCGAGAGGTCCCGATCCGCACCCGCGCAGACCTTCGACCATGCGGAATGACTGACACCCCGAGCAGCCCCGAGGGCCGCGCCACCATCCTGGTGGTGGAGCGCGACCCTCACGTGCGCGTCCTGGAAACGGTTTTCCTCACCGACGCGGGCTACGCCGTGGAGTTCGCCGACGACGGGGCGGCCGCGCTGGAGCAGGCGCGCCGGCTGCGCCCCGATCTGGTGGTCACCGAGATCATGGTGCCGAAGCTCGACGGGCTGGCCCTTTGCCGCCATCTGAAAGACGATCCCGAAACCCGGGGCATCATGGTTCTGATCTTCAGCATTCTCACCGCGTCGGCGCGTGCGCGCGACGCGGGCGCCGACGCGTTCCTGCGCAAGCCGCTGGCCGAGCAGAAGCTGCTAGACACGGTGGAGCAGCTGCTGGCGCGGCGGGCCGATCCCGCGCGGGGAGAGGGCGCATGAGCGAGGACTGGATCGCGCCGGGGGGCGAGGCGTCCCCCTGGGCCGACGAAGACACGGAGCTCCCCCGGATCAGCACCGGCACCGCGTCGGCCGACCGCATCCTGGGCGGCGGGTTCCCGGCGCACTCC
The DNA here is from genome assembly GCA_036399995.1 of Longimicrobium sp. Taxonomy (GTDB): domain Bacteria; phylum Gemmatimonadota; class Gemmatimonadetes; order Longimicrobiales; family Longimicrobiaceae; genus Longimicrobium. The sequence goes on from DASWMA010000367.1 coordinate 2,652, forward strand.
ATCAACATCATCATGGGCGAGCCGGGCACCGGGAAGACGCTGTTCGCCCAGCAGCTCGTCTTCCACAACGCGGGGGGCGACCGGCCGATCCTGTACGTGACCACGTTGTCGGAGCCGCTGGCCAAGGTGGTGAAGTACCTGCAGAAGTTCGAGTTCTTCCACCCCGCCCGGATGGGCACCGACGTCATCTACGAGGAGGCGGGGACCGAGCTGGCCGAGCAGGGGATCGGCGCGCTGGTGCCGATGGTGACCGAGTGGATCCGCACGCTGGGCCCCCGGATCATCGTGATCGACTCGTTC
>DASWMA010000368.1:0-2580 GCA_036399995.1 Longimicrobium sp.
GCACCTGTGGCCGGGCAACTTCACCAGCCGCACCTTCGAGGGCGACCCCACCCCCTGGACGGCCAACGAGGTGATCGGGCAGATCTACGTGACCCGCGGGCGGCTGGCCAACCCGGGGAACATCCACTTCAGCATGAAGGCGTTCGTGCTGAACCGCGACAGCCTGAGCCAGAAGCTGGTGCGCGAGGCGTACCGCGACCCCGCCCTCCCCCCCGCGTCGCCGTGGCTGGCGCAGGGGCGCCCCGGCGGGCCCACGGTGACGGTGCAGCAGACCGACCCCACCCGCACGCGCGGCGCCGAGGTGCAGTTCCGCCCGGGCGGCGGCACCGCGCCGATGTGGTGGGTGGTGCGCTCGCGCGTGGCCGGCCGCTGGACGGTGGACGTGCTCCCGGCCGCGCGCACCTCGTGGACGGCTCCCCCCGGCGCCGACCGCCTCGTGGTTTCCGCCGCCGACCGGCTGGGGACGGAAGGGCCGGCGACGGACGCGATGCCGTAGATTCGCCTCGCCCATGCAACACGAATCGGGGCGCCAGCGATGGCGCCCCGATTTTCTTTAGCGTCCGGTTTGTGGAGTGCCGCAGGCTACTCGTCCAATGCGATGCCCAGATGTGCGAGCACCGCATCCTCGATACGCTCGCGCGACTCTTCTGTCTCAAGCCGCCCTGCGTACTGCAGAAGCCGCAGCGTCGACACGGTACGAAGCTGATGCGTCATCGCGAGCGGTGTGATGCCCTCACTGATCATCCCCTTGGGCAGGGGGATCTCGAAAGGATGGAATGCGCGCGTCTTTCCTTCCTTCGACGTCAGCGGAATGATCATCGCCAGCCTCAGCGTGGAACCGCTGAACTGATCGCTCGACATCACCAGAACAGGCCGGTGCCTGCCGGCCTGCTCTCGCCCGACCACGGGTTCGAGGTCAGCCCAGAACACGTCCCACCGCCGCACCGGCCCGATGTAGGCCATCACGCCGCCGGCACGACCTCGTCGAGGCCGTCGCTGATCGTCGCATCGAACTCTGCCTCCAGCGCGCGCATCTCGGCCTGGAACTCGGGATCACTCCCCGCACGGTCGTATGAGTCGTAAATCGCGTCGCGGAGCGCACGGCGGCGCTGCTTCCGAGACGGCTTCCGAACAACGAGAAACGCAAGCAAGCCGACGGCAAGGCCGGCGATCCCGCGCGTTGTGGCTGCCATTTGGCTCCATGGCCGAGTTGCTCGACGGCAGCTGGGACTCGCCTCTTCGGCCCCAGGATCCCTGTCGACGGGCGGGTGAACTGCGTTGTCGTACCTTCACGTTGACTCGCAAACCCGCGTTGGTCAAGGGCCCGAGCGCGGCGACGCACCGCCCCGAACGCGCCGTTGTACCATGCAAATCATTACACTGAATTTGCTTATCGCAACACGATCCAGGAGAGATGTTCGACAAATTCTTGGGTGAGCGCCCGGCCTTGTCCTCCTCCGGACCTGGCACCCGGGGCACTGTCAGCCTGTCACGGCGCCTGGTACAGCGGACGGAAGTCGGGGCATCGCTCCACGCGATCCAGCACGTCGGTCGAGGCGGCGAACTGCCAGGCGGCGCCCACGAAGCCGGGGAGCGCGCGGACCTCGGGCGCCTCCGCGCCGGCCTGCACCGCCGGTCATTCCTGCCGGAGCGCGACCATCGGGTCCACCGCGGCGGCGCGCAGGGCGGGGGCGAGCGCGGCCACGGCGCCGGCGGCCAGCAGAACGGCGCTGCTGCCGGCGAACGCCAGCGGGTCCAGCGGGCTCAGGCCCAGCAGCAGGTGGCGCAGCAGCACCGCCACCGCCACCCCCAGCGGCACGCCACACGCGATCCCCAGCGCGGTCAGCCGCACCGCGCGGCCCACCACCATCCGCGCGATGGCCCCGCGCCGCGCCCCCAGCGCCAGCCGCACGCCGATCTCGCGTGTCCGCCGGGCCACCAGATACGAGAGGAGGGCGTGCAGCCCCGCCGCGGCCAGCACCAGCGCGACCATCCCGAAGATCGCGGTGCCGAGCGCCAGCTGCCGCCACGGGCCGAGGGCGCCGCGCAGCAGCGACTCGCCCGTCCAGCTCTCCACCGGCACGTCGGGCGCCAGCGCGGCCAGGGTGCGGCGCACCCCGGGCTCCAGCGAGGCCGGCGGCACGCGGGTTCGCAGGTAGAGGTACGGGAGCTCGTCCGCCGCCTCCAGCCGGTACACCAGCGCCGGCGGCGGCTGGTCGAGCCCGGTCACCAGCTCGCCGGCCGAGGCGGCGACGGTGGCCACCCGCGCCGCGCCGTCCGGCCCCAGGCGCAGCACCCGCCCAACCGGGGCGCGCCCCGGCCACGCCGCGGCGGCGAAGCCCTCGCCCACCACCACGTTCCCGCGCCACCCGTCCAGCGCGGCCACGCCCGTGGCGCCCGGCCGCAGCGGCACCCCGGCGGCGCGGAAGAACCCGGTGTCCACGCTCACCACCTTCGCCCACCCCGCGCCCCCCCGGCCCTCCGCGCCGGTGGCCACGTGCTCGTCGGGGAGCGAGGTGAGCGGGAGGAAGTCGGCCGCGCCGGCGGCGGCCACGCCGGGCAGGGCGCGCAGGCGCTCCA
>DASWMA010000369.1:0-2646 GCA_036399995.1 Longimicrobium sp.
CCAGCCGCGCCGGGTCCGCGTGCGGCACGGCGCTCACCACGGGAATCTCGCGCGCCAGCCGGCCCAGCAGCGCCAGGTCGCGCGCCTGCGCCCCCAGGTCCGGCAGCCACGCCGAATAGGTGTTGGCCACCAGCGCCAGCACGGCGCCGGCGTGCCCCAGCGGCGCCAGCCGGGGCGCATCCTCGGCCCGCGCGGCCAGCAGGTACACGGCGGCCAGGGGGAGCGGCCGGGGATGAAAGGTGGCCTCGCCCGTGGAAAGGTCCAGGTAGCGCTTCTCCCAGTTGGGGGTGAGCGGCGGCAGCTCGCCGCCCGGGCCGTACAGCGCGCGCACCGCGGCGGGCCACAGGCGCAGGTGGGGATACGCGGGGCGCACCCGCGGGCCGCCGCTCCACTCCAGCGCGGCCACGTCGTCGGCCAGCACCGCGCGGCCGCGGCCGGCGAAGGCGGCGGCGGTGGTCGACTTGCCCGCGCCCGAGGGCCCGCACAGCAGGAACGCGCGTCCATCCACGGCCACCGCGCTGGCGTGCAGGCAGGTGAGCCCCCGCAGCCGCAGCACGATGCCGAACACCGGGCCCAGCAGGTAGGTGGCCGTGTCTTCCAGCGTCAGCGGCGCCCGCCAGGTGCAGCCGATGCGCGCGCCGGCGGGGTCCACGGTGAACTCCGTTCCGTCCGCGTAGCGCAGCCGCAGCCACCCGCCGCCGGATGCCTCCACGGTCACCGTGGGCTCGCCGTCCAGGCTCACGCGCCCCGTCACCTCCACGGGGCGCCAGCGACCAGCGTCCACCGGTGGATGCGAGCCCACCCACACCCGCACGTCGGGCTCGCCGCCGTCGGTGCAGGGCGGTAGGGCGGGGAGGGGCGCGCTGCACTCCACCAGCAGCCCGTACAGCCGGTGGCGCGCGGCGCCGGACCAGCGGGCGGACGGGTCCACGGCGCTCACCCGGCGCTCCCCCGCTGCCCGCGCAGCCACACGGAAAGCGAGAGCGGGCGCAGGTTAAGCCACAGCGGCTCCCCGTCGCCCGGCGCCCGCCCGCCGGCGACGGCGGGGACGCGCGCCACGTCCACCCAGGGCTCCACCTCGGGCCCCAGCGTGCGCCCGTCCAGCCAGCCGGGGCCGTGCGCGCGGCGGCGCACCTCCAGCGGGTCCTGCGGCAGCGGCGCCTTGGGGCGGCGGACGACGGCGGGGGGAAGACGGCCCTTCATCCCCATCCGCAGCAGCCCCTTGTCGTTGTACCACTGCGCGGGGGGAACGGAAAGGAGGAAGCGGATCAGCCGCACGTCGAAGAACGGGTGGCGGAGCTCCAGCGGGATGCCGGTGGCGCCGGGGTCGAGCGTGGCGAACAGATGCGGCCACAGCGGCTCGGCCAGCATCGCGCACGCCTCGGGGCGGGTGGGGTGCGCGGGGAGCGGCGCGGCGCGCTGCGCCTCCATCCGCTCGCGCACCCCCACCCGCCGCGCGAAGGCGGGGTCGATCCACTCCGGGAGCGGCGTGGCGGGCGGCGGCGCGTTCCGCCGCAGCCAGGTGCGCACGCCGGGGCGCGGAAGGCGGCGGTGGTGCCGGGCGTACTGCACCGCTTCAACCGCGGCGCGCAGCAGGTGCCCCCCGGCGGCCAGCCGGGTGAGGCGCGAGGGCGTCTCGCGCAGCACCGCGTCGCCCCCGAAGCCGGTGAGCAGCACCCGCGCGTGCCCCGCCGCCTGCAGCCACTGGTCGACCTGCCCGGCCAGGAACGGCGCATCCACCGGCTCGGGCCGCGCCAGCCGCGGGTCGCTCCCGAAGCGCTCGAAGGCGCGGTAGCCGTCCACGTCCATCCAGGTGACCGGCACGCCCAGCGCCTCCGCCGCCAGCGTGGCGTAGCGCCCCTCCTCTTCGCGGAACAGGCCGGACGAGCGCGCGGTGAACGCCCGCACCCCGCGTCCGCCCGCGTCCACGGCACGTACGGCGCCGGCGGCGACGGAGGTCGAGTCGAGCCCGCCGCTCATCATCACCCCCACCCCGCCCGGCGGCGTCCGCTCGCGCACCGCGGTGTCGAACAGCTCCGCGAAGTGCTCCACGTAGTCGCCCACGCGGCGGTAGCGCAGCGGCGGGTCGTGCGGCCAGCGCCAGTACCGCTCCGTCTGCACGCGGCCGTCCTCCACCGAGAGGACGTGCCCCGGCGGCAGCGCGCGGACCTCCGCGCGGATGGTGCGGCAGGGGTCGAGCTGCACCGAGCGCACCAGGAAGTCGGCCACCGCCACCTCGTCGAGCCCGGCGCCCACACTGGGGTGCAGAAGCACGCACTCCAGCGTGTTGGAGCAGACGAAGCCGCCCGCGGGCGACGCGTGGTACAGGAGCTTGACCCCCAGCGGGTCGCGCGCGCAGAACAGCCGCCGCCGGGGCGCGTCCCACACGGCGAAGGCGAAGTCGCCGGTCAGCCGCTCCACGCACGCGGGGCCCCACGCGCGCCAGGCACGCGCGATCAGCTCCGCCGCGGGCATGCGCTCGTCGGCCGCCTCGCCCGCCGCGCGCAGGGCGCGGGCGAGCTCGGCACGGCCGTCCAGGCGCGCGTCGCACACCACGTGAAGGGAAGGGTCCAGCGAGAAGGGGCCGGCGGCGGGCTCGGGGCGGTCGCCGGTGCGCAGGAGGGAGTGGGCCAGGCCGCAGCCGTC
>DASWMA010000370.1:0-3551 GCA_036399995.1 Longimicrobium sp.
CCCCCCCCCGCCGTTGCTGTTCCGGTCCTCGCTTGCCATCGTGCGGGCGAGTCGCTAGTTACCGCTCCCATGCCCATCTCCCGCAAACCCCCGATCCGCGAGCCGCGGCAGGACCGCAGCGTGGAGACGCGCCGGCGCATCGTGAACGCCGCGCGCGAGCTGTTCCGCACGCACGGCTTCGACGCCGCCTCGGCCGACGCGATCGCGGAGCGTGCGGGGGTGGCGAAGGGGACGGTGTTCCTGCACGCCGGCAGCAAGGAGCGCCTCCTCCTCCTGGCCTTCGAGGCCGAATGGGTGGAGACCGCCACGCTCGCGCTGGCCGAGGCCGACCCGGCCCAGCGGCTGGCCGACGCGCTGCACGGCATCTTCGCCCACTTCTTCCGGCTGTACGAAAGCGACCTGGGGCTGGCGCGGCGCTTCGTGAAGGAGCAGGTGGTGCTCCCGCACGAAGACAATCCGCTCGCGCCCGTCACCCTCGACTTCGTCGCACGCCTCGCCGAGCTGATCGCGCGGCGGCAGACGACTGGCGAGCTGCACGCCGACGTGGACCCGGCGCTGGCGGCGCAGATCTCGTTCGCGCTGTACTACGGCGTGCTGGTGGGCTGGCTGAGCGGCTGGATCCCCGACGCGGCCACGCGCGACCGGATGCTGCGCGGCAGCCTGACGCTGCACTGGGGGTGACGGCGTGGCGGGGTGATCGCGTGGCGGGGTGACGGGCGGTGGGAAGACCGTCGCGCGGCCGCGGCGCCGCGCCCTCTCCCCGCGCCTGAGAGCGCTCGCCCTCTCCCGTACCGGGAGAGGGGTGGAAGCCGCGGCCCCGGGCGCCCCCTGCGACCTTCGCCCCACGCCGAATCGTCGGTGCCGCCGGGGAATCGTCGTGCACAACCTCTCCCGGTACGGGGCCCGGTACGGGAGAGGTGGACGCCCTCAGGCGGCCGGAGAGGGCGCGATGCCGCGGTCCTGCATCTCCACATCTGACACAATGACACCAGACGTCGTGATCGTCGGCGGCGGGATCGGCGGGCTGACGGCGGCGGTCGCGCTGCGCCAGCGCGGGTTCGCGCCGCGCGTGTACGAGTCCGCGCCCGAGCTGCGCGAGGTGGGCGCCGGGATCTGGGTGCCGCCCAACGCCATGCAGGTGCTCGCCCGCCTGGGGCTGGCCGAGGCCGTGGCGCGCGAGGGCTCCCCCATCCGCACCGCCGAGCTGCGCGACGCGAAAGCGGGCGTCCTGCAGCGCGCCGACCTCTCGTACGCCGAGCGCGAGTTCGGCTATCCCACCGTGGCCATCCACCGCGGCCGCCTGCAGCGCGTGCTGGCCGGCGCGGCCGGGCGCGACGCCATCCACACCGGCGCGCAGTGCACCGGCGTGGAGCAGCGCGGCGAGCGCGTGGCCGTGCGCTTCGCCGACGGGAGCGAGACGGAGGCTGACGTGGTGATCGGCGCCGACGGCCTGCGCTCGGCGGTGCGGCACTCCATCTTCCCCGACATGCCGCTGCGCTACTCGGGCCAGACGTCGTACCGCGCCACGGTCGCCTACACGCTCCCGGCCGAGTTCGACGGCATGGGGTGGGAGGTCTGGTCCGCCGGCGCCCGGGTGGGCTTCAGCGCGATCAGCAACGGCGAGGTGTACTGGTACGTCACCCGCGACGCGCCCGCGGGCGGAAGCGACGCGCCGGGCACGCTGCAGGCGACGCTGGATGCCGTCGCAGCCGCCTTCCCCGCCCCGGTCCCCGCGCTGATCGCCGCCACCGACCCGTCGCACGTCACCCGCACCGACATCACCGACCTCGCGCCGATCGCGAGCTGGCACCGCGGCCGCGTGGTGCTGCTGGGCGACGCCGCGCACGCCACCACCCCCAACCTGGGCCAGGGCGGCGCGCAGGCGATGGAAGACGCATGGGTGCTGGCCGACCGCCTCGTGGCGGCGCACCCGTCGCCGGATGCGGCCTTCGCGGAGTACGAGCGCATCCGGGGCCCCAAGGCGCGCTTCGTGGTGAAGACCTCGTGGCGCTTCGGGAAGATCGTGCACCTCTCCAACCCGGTCGCCCGCGGCGCACGCAACCTGCTGCTTCGCCTGACGCCGGAGAGCGTCGGCCGCCGCCAGAGCGCGGCGCTGTACCGGCTGAACTTCTGAAGTGCGGGATGCGCGGGCCGCGCCGGCCCTCACCCTGGCGTCCAGGCGCGACTGCGTCGCGTCCTGAACGCCTGTCCCTCTCCCGAACTGCGGGAGAGGGACTCGGGGGCGCTTCGCGCGGCTACTTCGAACCCGCCACGAGCCGAGCAGTCCACCTCGGCACGCGTTCTGTTGCCGGGCAGCGTGATCGTTGCCCTGGATCAGGAAACGTATTGACGAATGAACCTCAGGTACCCGACCCGCCCGCCCTCGCGCGTCCAGCGCTGCACCGAACTACGCACCCGTTTCAGGCACGCCACGATCACGTCCACGCTCACCGCTTCATCATCTTCCGTACCGGCGTCGGAGGGATCGCGCCCCAGCCGCCACTCGCAGATCTCGCGAACGGCGTTGAACACCTCCTCCCGCAACCCGTGCAGCACGGAGTCGCGCACGGTGCGGCCGCGCTGCTCGGCAACGTACCGGGCGATCAGCGCCTCCAGCGCGCCGTCCACGTCGTAGTCCACCATCTCGGGATGGCCGCGGTGCACGCTCACGATCGCCGCCTCGATGTTCTGCAGGACGTCCTGGTACTCCTCTTCTACCTTTGCCATCATACGTCAGGGGTTCGTGGCAGGTGACGGCGTTCAGCGATCGGCGCGAGCATCCGCCGAGAGCGTCCATCGTCGACGCGGGTCGCTGAGGGTCATCGGGTGCCTGATGTCGCTGGTGTGCTCCCGGAGTACGTCGAGCGTGATCTGCGCACGAAGCGACGCCTGCCACGTCTTCCGGTCGAGCGTGCCGAGGACGAACCACTCGCCCTCTGCATGCCCGGGGTGGGTCGCGCGGAAGATGGCGATCTCGTCCTCCATCTCGTGCTGGTGCGCGACGATGAACTCGCACGGCGTGCAGTAGCGGCACGTTTTGCCGAGCGCCAGCATCGCTCCGTCCATGAACGCGATCAGAAGCGCGAACTTGCGCGCGTGCATCAGCTTCTCGCAGCGCGGGCAGCGGCTCCACCGCACCGTGGGAAACGGGTTCAGCGCAAACCGATAGCACGGACGGAGCTTGCCGAAGCGCGGCGCGGCCATGTGAGCTCGTGCGAGAGAAAGGGATACGACGAAGATAATGTGAACAAAGTGCTCAAGCAATCGCGCATTTACGGGAGGGGAACGGCAACAGCGGATGAACGGAAGAATCGGAAGAGGACCGCCACGACGGAATCCGCACTCCGCGCCGGAGAGCCTCGCGCAGTTTGCGAGGCTTCCTGTAGTCGTAGCTCGTGGCTTCAGCCGCCCCGGTGCGGAGTCAGCCCCGTCACGCCGCAATCAGCGAATAGAAAGGCAACGGGGCGCCGGGACCATCGTCCCGGCGCCCCGCTTCGCCTTCCGCCCACTCAGCACTCAGCACTCAGCACTCAGCACTCAGCACTCAGCAC
>DASWMA010000371.1:0-2365 GCA_036399995.1 Longimicrobium sp.
GGCCGTCGTGGCCGGTGCGCTCCCCCACAACGTCACCACCTTCCGGGTGATGGCGTTCGCGGTGACGGAGGGCGACCGCTACGGCTCGGGCCAGGCGTCTCTCCTGGCCACCAAGCCGCTGCTGGCGCGCCCCGCCCTCCCGCGCTTCCTGCGCGAGGGTGACGACTTCACCGCCGGCGTGGTGGTGAACCACCGCTTCCCCCGCCCGATCACCGCGCAGGTGGACGCGGGGGTGTGGGGCGCCCGGCTGATCGGCGCCGCGCGGCAGTCGCACGCGCTGGGCACCGGCCGCGGCGCCGAGGCGCGCTTCCACTTCCGCGCCACGGCGGGCGAGAGCGCGCGCTTCCGCTTCAACACGACGGGCGCGGGCGAGGCCGACGGGGTGGAGGTGCGTCTCCCCATCCGCCCGGCCAACCGCCCGGTCACGCAGGCCGTGTCGGGGGTGCTGCGCGACACCGCCACGGTGGAGTTCGTGCTGGGCCCCGAGGCCGACCTGGAGCGCTCGCGGCTGGAGCTGGGCTTCGGCACCTCGGTGCTGGCGCTGGTGCAGGCGTACCAGCGCTGGCTGGAGGTGTACCCGTACGCCTGCTCGGAGCAGATCGCCAGCCAGGCGCTGCCGCTGGTCACGCTCTACCGCGCCCAGCGAGCCAGCGGCACCCCGCTGCTGACGGGCGACGCGCGGCCGCGCATCCAGAACGTGATCGCCACCCTGTCGAGCCGCCAGCGCGAAGACGGCGGGATCGGGCTGTGGAGCGCCGACGACTGGAGCACCCCCTGGCTCACCGCCTACGCCGGGCGGGTGCTGCTGGACGCGCGCGAGGCCGGCTTCACGGTGGACGACAAGGTGCTGAACGGGATCGCGAACTACCTGACGCGCGCGCTGCGCGACCCCAACTCGGTGAAGCTGGCGCTGGGCGAGCGCGACCCGCTGGTCGAATCGATCCTCACCGAGCGCCTGGCCGCGGCCGACCTGCTGAGCCGCCTGGGGCGCCCTGACGTGCCGGCCGAGAACCAGCTGCTGGGGCAGGCGAGCCGGATGGCGTGGGAAGACCGCGTGGCGCTGGCCGAGGTGCTGGCGCGCCGCGGGGCGCGCGAGCCGGCGCTGCGGCTGCTGGACGCCGCCTGGGCCGGGGTGAAGGTGCGGGGGACGCGGGCGGTGCTCCCGCCCGAGGCCTTCCACCGCGCCTTCTACTTCATCTCGCCGGTGCGGCCGGCCGCGCGGCTGCTGACCGCAACGCTGGCGCTGCGCCCCACGCACCCGCTGCTGGGCGGGCTGGTGGAGTCGCTGGTGCAGCAGGGCCGGGTGGAGGCGGGGCGCGACTGGACCACGCAGGACTACGGCGCCGCGGTGCTGGCGCTCTTCCGCTTCGAGCAGACGCAGGGCGCCGCGCGCGACCGGGTGGTGCGCGTGCGCCAGGGTGGCCGCCTGGTGGCCGAGTCGCGCGCGCGCCGCGCGCAGGGGCCCGCCGGCAGCCGCGCGCTCACCGGGCTGGTCACCCGGCGCTGGGACGGGCGCAGGGTGCTGCGCGTGTCGCTGCAGGGGGCGGGCGCCGGGCCGGCGGTCTACTACCAGCTCAGCGTGCGCGAGGTGGCGGGGCGCGCCGCCTACACCCCGCTCGACCGCGGGATCGCCGTGGAGCGCTGGTACGAGACGGTGGACACCCGCCGCCCCGTCACCAGCGTGGCCGAGGGGCAGGTGGTGCGCGTGCGGCTGCGGCTGACCATCGACGACCACCGTGACATGGTGGTGCTCGACGACCCGCTCCCCGCGGGGCTCGAGGCGGTGGACCTGAGCCTGCGCACGGTGAGCCCCTTCGCCGGCGACCTGCTGGAGCCCGAGCCGCAGAAGGAGGAGGGCCCCGGTGGGTGGTGGTACTACGGGAGCTGGGATTCGGGGATGTGGTCGCCCTTCGACCACACCGAGATCCGCGACGACCGCGTGGTCTACTTCGCCCGGCGCCTGTGGAAGGGGACCTACACCGCCACCTACCTGGCGCGTGCGACCACGGCCGGCCGCTTCGTGATGGGGCCCGCGCACGCGGAGGAGATGTACAACCCCGGCGTGCACGGCCGCAGCGGCGGCGGCCTGTTCACGGTCCGTCCGGCTGGACGGTAGGGGGAGGACGACGATGCACTACGCAGCGGAGCGGCGGATCGGGAAGTTCGTCTCGCTCAAGAACCGGCGGCGCGCGCGCAGGGCGGCGCGCGTCGCGGCGATGCTGGCCGTGGCGTCCGTCGCGGCGGCGGGCGCGTGGATCGCGTGGCCTCTGCCGGCGGGGACGGCGGCGGAGGCGCCGGTCCCCCGGCTGGTGCTGGAAGACCGCGGCGGCCTCCCGCTCCGCGCCACCCGGGCCCAGGACGGGAG
>DASWMA010000372.1:0-4900 GCA_036399995.1 Longimicrobium sp.
GGCCGTCAGGGTGGCGCGTGCGCGATCTCGGCGGCACCCATGTGTCGCCGGCGACGGATCACCCACACAGGAGCACCGATCATGAGCAACGACAAGCTGAAGCTGGACGAGGTGAAGGTGGAGTCGTTCGAGACCGGCGACGCGGACGGCGGGGCGGGCACGGTGAAGGCGAACGAGCTGCTGCGCACGGTGGATGGAACCTGCCGCGGCCAGACCGGCCTGTGCACGGCCTGCCCCCCGATCGACTGCTACTGATCGAGATCTGAACGACGCCATCGCCCGTCCGCGGGCGGCGGCGTCGTTCCCTGCGGGTGCGGACCCCGGAGCCCCGCCGCGGGCGCGCGAGACCATGCGGGCCCGCGGCGCCTGTGTGCGAAAGGCTTGCGCTGGGCCGCCGGCACGGGAAACATCATTCCATCCTCCATCTCCTCGAATCCCTCGCCCGCTCCGGCCGATGACCCGTCGACACACCGCAGCCCTCGCCGCCGTGGCGGCCGCCCTCGCCCTCGGCACGCCGCCGGCCGGAGCGCAGCAGGCCCAGCCGTCCGCATCCGGGCGCCATCCCACGCAGTGGTCGGCGCGCACCGCCACCCGGCCCGCGGTGCGCGACGCGCTGCGCTGGATCGAGAGCAACTTCCCGGCGCAGGTACAGGAGTGGATCCGCATCACCCAGATCCCCGCGCCGTCCACGCAGGAGCAGCGGCGCGCGGCGTACATCGCCGAGCAGATGCGCGCCGAAGGGCTGGAGGTGAGCACCGACTCCATCGGCAACGTCACCGGGCGGCGGAAGGGGAGCGGCGGCGGGCCGACGATCGTCTTCGCCGGGCACATGGACACGGTGCACCCGATCGATACCGACGTGACGGTGCGCGTGGACGGTGGAACCCTGCGCGCCCCCGGCGTGTTCGACGACAGCGCGGCGCTGGCCGACCTGCTGGCGGTGATCCGGGCGCTGAACCGGGCCAACGTGCGCACCCGCGGCGACCTGGTGTTCGTGGGCACCACGCAGGAAGAGCTGGGGCTGCGCGGGATGGACTGGTGGCTGGCGCACAACCCGCGGCCCGACATGCTGGTGGCCGTGGACGGCGGGCTGGGCCCGGTGAACTACGGCGCGCTGGGGATCTACTGGACGCGCTACCACTTCACCGGCGAGGGGAGCCACACCAACTCCTCCACGGGCAAGCCGCACCCGGCGCGCGCCATGGCCGATGCCATCCGCTCCATCTACGAGCTGCGCATCCCCGAGGGCCGCGGCGGCGCCGTGTACAACGTGGGGATGATGGGCGGCGGAAAGATCTTCAACGCCATCCCGCAGGACGTGTGGTTCACCATGGACCTGCGCTCGGTGAACCCCGTGCTGCTCGACTCGCTCGACACCGAGATCGGCCAGCGCGTGGCCGCCGCGGCACAGGCGAACCGCGTGGCCAGCACCACCGAGCGCGTGCAGCGCCTGCGCGCCGCCGGCACCGCCGACATGCTGCGCGACCGCCGCGCCCATCCGCTGGTACAGACCGCGCTCGACGTGCACGCCTTTCTGGGCATCCCCGCGAGCGCCGAGGCCAGCGGGAGCACCGACGCCAACACCGGCGTCACCCGCGGCATCCCGGCCATCGCGGTGGGCCGCGGGCGCGGCGGCGACCAGCACACCCTGAGCGAGTGGGCCGACCGCGACAGCGCGCTCCCCGCGACGAAGATGCTCCTGCTGCTGGCCGTGAGCCTGGCCGGGCTGCAGTAGGCCGGAGGGAGGCGAGGACGCGCGCACCGGGTGTCCGTTCGCGGCGTCGGAACGGCCGCTCGTCACATCCGCGTGGCTTCGTGCATCTGGAGGGATGAGATTGGGGGCCGGCCACGCGCCGGCTCCGGTCGAGAGGGATCTGCCCCGGCCGGGCATCGCCAGGGCGAATGAATTCGCTGCAACGACCACACGAAGTCCGCCTTCGCGGACTACAGGCATCGGCTCGGCGGCAGTGATGGTGCACGCGAGGCTGACTGATGAACGGCGGACGCAGCAAAGCCGGCCTCGTGCCTTTCGCCCGACCCCGCGCCGACCAGCCTCGCGCGGTTTGCGAGGCTTTGTGCAGTCTTAGCTTGCGGCTTCAGCCGCCTGTGCACGGTGCCGGCGGCCGACCTCGGCGTCCGCCCGCGCGCTCCGTCCGCGCCTTTCAGCGCACCGCGGGGACGGGCCGGCCGTGCCGCAACTCCGTGCGGCGGCGGCACCTCGGGGCGCGCGGGGCGCTGGCGGGTGGGGCTCTTGCCTCTTTCCGCGCGCCGGGGTTATCATCGCAGTCCGCCACGTTTTGAGGGATGACGTGCCCTGCGCCCCGGCCGCGTGCTCACGGGCCGCGACGGCCGCCCCCGGCGTCGGGGCAGAACCGGACGGCGCGCGGCCCGTCCCTTTACGCCGCTTCCCGCTCCACCACCCGCTCCACGGATCCACCGCACCCATGATGGAACCCTGGCAGGAAGGCCGGTCCGAACCCGGCGAATGGCTGGGCACCCGCTTCGTGTGCCGCGTATCGGGCGCCCCGGCCGACACCGTCGACGACCTGCGCGCCCGCGCCACGCTCGACCGCCTGGCGCGCCTGCACCAGGTAGACGCCGAGCTGGCCGCGCGCCGCGAGCGGCTGTCGCAGGTGCTCTTCGCCGCCATCGGCGCGGCGAGCGGCGACAAGCCGCTGCGCAACCGGCTGATGACCCTCAAGCGCGAGCTGTACAACCTGCGCCCGGCCGCGTCGGCCAGGGTCCCCGACGTCCTCCCCGCCCTCTCGCCCGAAGACGCGGACGAGGTGCGGGGCTTCGCCGCGCTCCTCGACGAGCGGGTGGGGCTCGAGGCGGCGGTGCGCGAGGCGTACGCCGCCGAGACCCCCGAGCTGCGCGCGCGCTTCCGCCGGCTGCTCGACGACGCCGACTTCCTGAAGGGGCTGATGATCAGCAGCCGCTCGCTGTACGGCTCGCTGGACCGCTGGGGGAGGGCGGCCGCGGCGGCCGGCGCCGAGCTGGGCGGCAAGGAAGAGAAGACCGAGCGCGGGCTGCTGCGCTACTACACGCGCATGGCCATGAAGGCCACCCCCTTCTCCACCTTCTGCGCCATCATCCCCGGCACCTTCGTGGAAGACGGCGAGGGCGGCGGCGAGGGCGAGCTGATCCGCTTCCACGGCGACCCGCGGCAGAAGCGCAGCTACGTTCGCGTCAACAAGTTCATCTACGGCCTGCTGTACGATCACCTGCGCACCCGCCCGGCCGTGCGCCGCGCGCTGCAGGTGGAGCTGAACCCCACGCTGCGCGAAGAGAACGGCCGGCTGGTGTACCTCACCGCGCTCGACGCGCGCGAGGTGTTCCAGCGGCTTGCGAACAACGAGGTGCTGGAGCTGATCAACAGCTCGTTCCAGGGGCTGGGCAAGCCCACCCTGGGCGAGCTGATCGCCACCCTCTCGGCCGACCCGCAGATCGAGGCCACCCCCGAAGAGGCCGAGGCCTACCTCGACAAGCTGATCGAGATCGGCTTCCTGCGCTTCCACACCGGGATCCGCGAGCAGGACGCCGACTGGGACATCCCCTTCCGCGCCCTCCTCGACTCGATCGACGACGACCACGCGCGGCAGAGCTCGGCGCTGCTGGCCCGCCTGCGCGAGGTGGTCGAGGCCTACACCGACGCCGACGTGGCCCAGCGGGCGCGGATGATCGAGGAGATGCACGAGCTGCTGAAGGCGGCCATCGAGGCGATGGACGTGCAGCAGCGCCTGCGCCGCGACATGCCCTTCTTCGAAGACGCCACCAGCGCCGCCAGCGCCGAGGTGTCGCTGACCCCCGGAGTCCGCCGCACCTTCGGCGCCTGGGCCGAGTGGGTGCGCCTCACCTCGCGCGTGGCGTGGCCGCGCGGCGAGCAGGCCACCATGCGGCACTTCTTCGACACCTTCTACGGCGCCGCCAGGCGCGTGCCCCTGCTGGTGTTCTACGAAGACTTCTACCGCGAGCACTTCAAGTCGCACGTGGAGAAGGAAGCCAAGATCCGCGCCGGGGTGAAGGACGACGAGCTGAAGGGGTACGACGCCTCGAACCCCTTCGGCATCCCCTTCGTGAAGGTGCTGGGCGAGGCGCGCGAGCGGCTGGGCGAGGTCGTGCGCGAGCGCTGGCAGGCCAACCCCGCCGCCGACGAGATCTCGCTGACCGAGGCCGACGTGGCCGAGGCGCTGGCCGGGGTGGAGAACACCTCCAGCGTGTGCCGCTCGATGGGCTCGTTCGCCTGCCTGGTGCCGCCCGAGCAGCCCGCGGCCGACCCGCTGCTGGTGCTGGGCGGCGGCAGCTACACCACGGGGTTCGGGAAGTACTTCTCGCGCTTCCTGTACATGCTCCCCGACGACGTGCAGGAGCAGGTGCGGCGCGAGAACGCGTCGGCCACCGGCGAGCTGCTGGCCGAGATCTGCGGCGACGCGCAGTTCAACGCCAACCTGCACCCGCCGCTGCTGCGCTGGGAGATCAGCTACCCCACCGGCGAGAGCGGCAACGCCGAGGAGCAGATCAAGAGCAGCGACATCTTCGTGGAGACCGACCCCGAAGACGCCAACCTGCTGCGCCTGGTGCACGGCCCCACCGGCCTCCGGGTGGTTCCCGTGGACCTGGGGTTCCTGAACCCGCGCATGCGGCCGCCGCTGTACCAGCTGATGTCGCGCTTCACCCCGCCGGCCATGTTCGGCCCGCCGCTTCCCGAAAGCCCCGAGAAGCGCCAGCGCCCGCAGCCGCCCGCCGCGCAGCCCGCGGACGCCGCGGCTGCGGAGGGTGGTGACCCGCAGGGCGCCGCCGACGCGGCCGCCCCCGACGCCGCGCAGCCCGCCGCGGCCGAGGCGCAGCAGGCCGCCGTGGCCGCCAACGAGGTGCCGGGGTACGACGCCCCCGCCGGCGA